>NZ_ATUL01000012.1:0-96144 GCF_000420185.1 Thioalkalivibrio sp. ALR17-21
CTGCTCCAGGTCGCGGCGCACGTCCTGCAGGTTCACGTAGTGGCCTTCGTTTGCCGCGCGCCCGGTGTCGCCCACCGGCATGGTCTCGATGAAACGCAGGGTGAAACCGTGCTCGATGCAGAAGTCGACCATGTCGCCGACCTCAGTATCGTTGATGCCGCCCATCACCACCATGTTGATCTTGATCGGGTCCAGCCCGGCGCGCTTCGCCGCCATCAGCCCATCCAGCACCTTCTCCAGCTTGCCGCCGGTCACGTCCTTGAAGACCTCCGCGCGCAGGGTGTCCAGGCTCACGTTGATGCGCCCGACCCCGCCCGCGGCCAGCGCGTCGGCGTGCTTCGCCAGACGCACCGCATTGGTGGACAGCGAGATGTCGTCGATGCCCGGCAGGGCGTTCAGCCGCGCCGCCAGATCCGGGAGGCCGTGACGCACCAGCGGTTCGCCGCCGGTCAGGCGCACCCGCCGGGTGCCAAGGCGCCCGAAGGCCGCCATCACCCGCTCGATCTCGTCGAAGGTCAGCCAGTGCTCGGGCACTTCGAAGTCGCGAAAGCCCTCCGGCATGCAGTAAAAGCAGCGCAGGTCGCAGCGGTCGGTGACCGACACACGTACGTATTCGATCGTACGGCCAAAGGGGTCCACAAGTCCGCGATCGTTCATCGAAGCTCCCGGCCTCGGGCGAGGCGATATGTTTGGCAGGACATATCGTAGGTCATGCGTGTCAGCATGTCGGAAATCGCACAGTTCCGGCGCAAGAATAAATAAATTCTTTCGCGAATAACTCCAGTCTATGCGTGCATAGAAAAGTCTCGTTGGCACCCGGCTCGCCGGGCATCCACAATACGCAGTGGACAACTGAACCGACAGTCAACGAGGTCGCGCCCATGAGTGCCCTGCCCGAATTCGAAGATCACGGCAAGCAGGAGATCAAGTACACCACCTGTTACATGTGTGCCTGTCGCTGTGGCATCAAGGTCACCGTGGAGGACAACAAGGTCCGCTACATCCAGGGGAACCGGCATCATCCGATCAACAAGGGCGTGCTCTGCGCCAAGGGCAACGCCGGGATCATGAAGCAGCAGTCCCCGGCCCGCCTGCACCAGCCGATGCGCCGCAAGCCGGGCACCGAGCGCGGCGCCGGCGAGTTCGAGCCGATCTCCTGGGACGAGGCCATCGATACCCTGTCCGAACGCCTGAAAAAGATCCGCGAGACCGATCCGCGCAAGCTGGCGTTCTTTACCGGCCGTGACCAGATGCAGGCCCTGACCGGCCTGTGGGCGACCCAGTTCGGCACCTACAACTGGGCGGCCCACGGCGGCTTCTGTTCGGTGAACATGGCCGCCGGCGGCCTGTACACCACCGGCTTCGCCTTCTGGGAATTCGGTGATCCCGACTGGGACCGCACCAAGTACCACATGCTGTGGGGCGTGGCCGAGGACCATGCCTCGAACCCGATCAAGATCGGGCTGGAGAAGCTCAAGCGCAACGGCGGCAAGTTCGTGGCCATCAACCCGGTGCGCACCGGCTACCAGGCGATCGCCGACGAATGGGTGGGCATCAAGCCCGGCACCGACGGCCTGTTCGCGCTGTCGATGCTGCACGTACTGCTGAAGAACAGCCAGTTCGACTGGGACTTCCTGGTGCGCTACACCAACGCCACCCAGCTGGTGGTGCAGACCCCGGGGCAGCAGGGCGACGGCCTGATCCTGCGCGGCGACAACGGCAACCCGCTGGTCTGGGAGCTGGAGAAGGAAGACTTCGTTGACGGCAGTCAGGTGGACATCAAGCCGGCGCTGTTCGGCGAGTACACCGCCCCGGACGGCCGCCCGGTCAAGACCGTGATGACCCTGCTGGCCGAGCGCTATCTGGATGACGAGTACTCCCCGGAGAACACTGCCGAGATCACCGGCGTGCCGGCCGAGCAGACCGAGCGCCTGGCGCTGGAGATGGCCCACGTCGCGTTCAAGGAGACCATCGAGCTCGATATCGAGTGGACCGACTCCTGGGGCCGCAAGCACGACAAGGTGTTCGGCCGCCCGGTGTCCATGCACGCGATGCGCGGCATTTCCGCGCACTCCAACGGCTTCCAGACCTGCCGCGCGATCCACTTCCTGCAGATCATGCTGGGTTCGGTGGACTGCCCCGGCGGTCACCTGGCCAAGCCGCCGTATCCCAAGCACGTCCCGCCGGGCATCAAGCCGGCGAAGGAATGCGCGCCGAACACCCCGCTGAAGAGCCCGCCGCTGGGGTTCCCGACCGCGCCGGAAGACCTGGTCATCGATGACGACGGCAACCCGCTGCGCATCGACAAGGCCTATTCCTGGGATGCGCCGATCTCCAACCACGGCATGATGCACATGGTCGTGACCAACGCGGTCAAGGGTGACCCGTACCCGATCGACACGCTCATCTTCTTCATGGCGAACATGTCGTGGAACTCCACGATGAACACCGCCGAAGTGATGGACATGCTGCGGGCCAGGGACGAGAACGGCGAGTACAAGATCCCGTACCTGGTGGTCTCGGACGCGTTCAACTCCGAGATGGTCAGCTTTGCCGACCTGGTGCTGCCGGATACCACCTATCTGGAACGCTACGACACCATCTCCATGCTCGACCGCCCGATCTCCGAGCCGGCCGCGGCGGCCGACTCCATCCGCCATCCGATTCTCGAGCCGGATCGCGACGTGCGCCCGTGGCAGGAGGTGATGGTCGAGCTGGCCGGCCGCCTGAAGTTCCCGGCATTCACGAAGGACGACGGCAGCCGCAAGTTTGCCGACTACAAGGACTTCATCGTCAACTTCGAGAAGGAGCCGGGCATCGGCTTTCTGTCGGGTTATCGTGGCAAGGATGGCCAGAGCCACCTGCGCGGCGAGCCGAACCCGAAGCAGTGGGAGGCGTACATCGAGAACCAGGGGTTCTTCATGTATCACCTGCCGGAGAGCCAGCAGTTCTACCGCTACGCCAACCAGGAGTATCTGGAGCTGGCGAAGCACGCCGGCTGGGTGGGCAAGACCGACCCGATCACCATCGAGCTCTACTCCGAGACCCAGCAGCGCTTCAAGCTGGCCGGTCAGGGCCTGTATGACGGTCCGCAGCCGACGAAACAGGAGCACAAGGATCGCCTGACCGAGTTCTTCGATCCGCTGCCGATCTGGCACAAGCCGCTGGAGCAGACCCGCATCGACGAGGACGAGTACCCGTTCTACGCGGTCAACCAGCGCCCGATGTTCATGTACCACTCCTGGGATTCGCAAAACGCCTGGCTGCGCCAGATCTGCGCCCAGAACTACCTGTACATGAACCGCCAGAAGGCCGAGTCCATGGGCATCGAGGACCTGTCCTGGGTGTGGCTGGAGTCGCACAACGGCAAGATCCGCGTGCAGGTGAAGCTGATCGAGGGCTGCGAGCCCAATACCGTCTGGACCTGGAACGCGATCGGCAAGCAGAAGGGCGCCTGGGGGCTGAAGGACGACGCCAACGAGTCGCAGAAGGGCTTCCTGATGAATCACCTCATCAGCGAGCTGCTGCCGAAGAAGGGCGACCCGGTGGACGATATCACCAACTCCGACCCGGTCACCGGCCAGGCCGCGTGGTATGACCTGAAGGTCAAGATCACGCCGGCCGAGCCGGAGGAAAGGGGCTCCTGGCCGCAGTTCGACAAGGTCAAGGCCACGCCGGGCATGTCCGAATCGCCGGACCAGCTGCGCTACCACGCGCACAAGCCCGTGCACCTGAACCGCGACATCCGCGACGTGCTGACCCGCGGCTCGCTGGACGACGACAAGAACTGAGCCGGCCCGCCCCGTGGCGGCCCGGCGCCGTCACGGGGCTCGCCCGCACGAACGATCTGAGGGAGTACCAACCATGCGTCTTGGACTCGTAATCGACATGGATACCTGCGTGGGCTGCCATGCCTGCGCGGTGGCCTGCAAGCAGTGGAACACCAGCGGCACCACCGGACCGCTGACCGACTATCAGCCCTACGGGGAAGACCCCAGTGGCGTGTGGTTCAACCGCATTCGCCACTATGAGGTCGGGGACTACCCCAACAACAAGACCGTCAACATCCCGATGTCCTGCATGCACTGCGAGCATGCCGACTGCGTGAACGTCTGCCCGACCGGCGCCTCCTACAAGCGCCCGGAAGACGGCATCGTGCTGGTCGACCAGGACAAGTGCATGGGCTGCAACTACTGCGCCTGGGCCTGCCCCTACGGCGCCCGCGAGCTGGACCGCGAAGACGGCGTGATGAAGAAGTGCACCCTGTGCGTGGACCGCATCTACGACGAGGCCCTGCCGCCGGAAGAGCGCCAGCCGGCCTGCGTGATCACCTGCCCGGCGCATGCGCGCTTCTTCGGTGACTTCGACGACGAAGAATCCGAGGTCAGCCGTCTGGTGCGCGAACGCGGCGGGGTGAAGCAGATGCCCGAGCTGGGCTACAAGCCGGTCAATACGTATCTGCCGCCGCGAGTCACCCGCCCCATTCCCACCGACGACGTGCGTGCCAATACGCTGATCAGCTCGGTGAAGGACTGGGTCAACAAGATGGTGGCGCGCTAAAGCGCCGCATCCGGGGAGAAAACACCATGCATCCTGCACTTTCCGTCATCCTGTTCACGGTCACTTCGGGCGCCGGCTATGGTCTGTTCGTCCTGCTGGTAATCTTTCATCTGGCCGGCATCGGTCCGGCGATGAGCCACGGTGAACTGATCGCCCACGGCGTTGCCGCGCTGGGCCTGATTACCTTCGGCCTGCTCCTTTCCACCGGCCACCTGGCGAACAAGAAGAACGCCTGGCGTTCGTTCATGCGCTTCAAGACCTCCTGGCTCTCGCGCGAGGCGGTGTTCGCGGTACTGTTCTACCCGTTCGCCGGTATCTACGGCCTCAGCGTGCTGCTGCAGGGGGCCGAGATCGGGCCGCTGGGCATGGTCACGGGGCTGATCGCCGCGATCCTGGCCGTCATCGTTCTGTTCTCCACCGGCATGATCTACGGCTGCCTGAAGACCATCCGCCAGTGGAACACCGCGCTGACCCCGGCCAACTACATCATGCTGGGTATCGCGACCGGCTCGGTCGCCTATGCGGCCATTGCCAGCGCCTTTGACAACGCCACCGCGATGCACGCGGGCGTGGCCATCGTGATGCTGCTCATCGCCGCGGTCCTCAAGGGGATCTACTATTTCTGGATCTCGCGCGTGACCGGCCCGACGATCAACACGGCCACCACCTTCAACCGTGCCACGGTGCGGCTGCTGGATACCGGCCACACCGCCGGCACCTTCCTGACCGACGAGTTCGGCTACGACCCGGGCAAGAACACCACCGACACGCTGAAGATGGCCGTGTTCCTGCTGGGCTTCATCGTACCGGCCCTGGTGTTTGCCGCGGTGCTGACCGGTGCCCCGGCAGCGACCGCCTGGCTGGCGGTGGTCTCGTCCCTGATCGGCGTGGGCATGGAGCGCTGGCTGTTCTTCGCCGAGGCGAAGCACGTGGTGCGCCTGTACCACGGCGATCAGCACACCTGACCCGCCGCTCGGCCGTGGTGCCGCAGCAAAAGGCCCCGCATCCGGGTTCCCGGGTGCGGGGCCTTTTCGTTCAGGGGGACCCGACGCAGATGACCGTCGGGTCGTTCGGGGATGCCGGGTTACTTGTTCTTGCCGGCCTCGCGCACGTTGTGCACGACCACATAGCCTACCCAGCCGAGGAAGACAACGATGCCGAGCAGGGTCGCAATGGTCAGGATGCCGATCGGGGACTGAAACAGGATTTCGGTAATCATGGCGCTCTCCCTGTGGTATATGCCGCATCTGCTACGAAAATAGACCGGTTCCCCGCAGGGTTGCCATGACCTGTCTCAATCTTTCGGCGGCTCTTCCTCTCTGGCGCTGCCGTTGACGACCACGCAGTTGCGTCCCCGGGATTTGGCCGCGTAGAGGGCATCATCGGCCCGCCGCAGCACGTCGTCGGCGCCCCTGTCGTCCGCGCGAAGGATGGTCACCCCGATGCTGGTCGTCACCCCGGTGGTGTTCGGGCGGTCGGGCTGCGGCTCCATCGCCTCCACCCGGGCCCGTACGCGCTCCGCGGTGTGCCCGGCCTCGCCCAGCGAGGCCCCGTGGAGCAGGATCGCGAATTCCTCGCCGCCCAGGCGTGCGGCGCGGTCACCGGCCCGCAGCGCGGATGCGATACAGTCGGCGAACTCGACCAGCACCTGATCGCCGATCTCGTGACCGTAACGGTCGTTGAAACGCTTGAAGTGGTCGATGTCCAGCATCAGCAGGCCGGCGGCGTAGCCCGGTTCCCGGCGCATGCGCGCGTATTCGCGCTCCAGTTCGTCCATGAACAGCCGGCGGTTGGCCAGCCCGGTCAGCGGGTCGGTGCGCGCCAGCGTTTCCAGGCGCTGCTCCATTCGTTTGTGTTCGGTGATGTCCTGGACCACGCCCACCATGCGCCGGGCGTGCTGATCACGGTCGCGCTCGATCACTTGCCCTGCATCCAGCAGCCAGGCCTCGGACCCGGAGGGGTGGCGCACCCGGAATTCCGCGGAATAGCGCAAGGTTTCGCCCGCGAGGTGTCGCTGCAGCGCGGTGCCCCGGCGCTCGCGATCATCCGGATGCAGGACCTGCTCCCACAGCGTTATGGGCCCGATTCCTTCCGCCTCCGCCAGGCCTGTGAGCTCGCCCCAGCGGCGGTCGACATACATCGAATCCTGATCGACCCGCCAGTCCCACAGGCCCAGGTGGGCCCCTTCGAGTGCGGCGGCCATGCGCGCCTCGGATTCGCGGACACGTCCCTCCAGACTCGCGCGGCTGCGGGCATAGCGGATCGCGCGCACCAGGGTGGAGGTCTCGATGCGACCCTTGACCAGGTAGTCCGCCGCCCCGGCCTCCAGTGTCCTGAGAGCGAAATCCTCGTCGTCGTAACCGGTCAGCACGATGATTGGCGTGTCCCGGAACCACTCGCGTGCGGCGCGCACGGTGTCCAGCCCGGTGCTGTCCGGCAGTGACAGGTCGAGCAGAACGATGGCGGGCGAAACCTTGTCCAGGGCCTGCGGCACCGCCGACAACCGGTCGACCCAGGTCACGTCGAAGTGTTCGCGGGCCGAGCCGCGCAGGCCGAAGCGCACCAGATCCGCGTCTCCGGGTTCGTCTTCCACCAGTAGCACGGGCACCCCATCCCCGCCGGGGCCCGCCGGGGAGGTTACATGGTCGCCATCTTCCCGGGGCGCTTCCGGCGAGGCGTCGCGACGCTCGGTCGGGGAAGGGGCGGGAGTCGGAGACGGGGCGTGCTCCGCCAGCGGCAGATTCCAGTCCTGCGCCAGCCGCTGTACCCGGTCGCAGAACTGCTCCATGTCCAGCGGCTTGACCAGATAGTCGGCCGCCCCGTGCTGACGGCTGGCCTGAATGTCGCGTTCCAGGTCGGAAGTGGACAACACCACCACGGGGACGTCGTCAGCCTGTTCCTTCTCCCGGAGGCGTTGCAGGAACTCCAGGCCGCCCATGTGCGGCATGTTCAGGTCCAGCAGGATCAGCCCCGGCTGCGGGGCCTGGTCGTAGGGCGCCTCACCCGCCAGGAACCGCAGGGCCTCGCGCCCGTCGTTCACGTGATGCAGGCGCGCGGTGACCCCGGCTTCCTCGAACGCCATGCGCGTCAGGTGGACATCCGCCGGTTCGTCTTCCACCAGCAGGACGTCGGTGACCGGCTCGGCGGTCTCGTTCATCGGGTAATCTCCACGGGCCCCTTCATGCGCCTGCGTTGTCTTCAGTTCGCTCGTTTTCCGGAGTCCGGCGGGGTATCCGGAACCAGAAGGTGCTGCCGTGTCCCGGTCCGTCCGATTCGGCGCCGATGCGGCCGCCGTGATGTTCCACGATCCGGCGGCACAGCGCCAGACCGATGCCGCTGCCTTCATATTCCCCGTGACCGTGCAGACGCGAGAAGACCCGGAACAGTCGATCCTCCTGATCCTGCGGGATGCCAACCCCGTTGTCGCGCACGCGGACCTCCCAGTGGTCGCCGTCGATGCGTCCGTCGATGCGGACTTCGGGGCGCGTGTCGCCCGGCACGTACTTCAGCGCATTGTCGATCAGGTTCTGCAGCAGGCGTACCAGCTCGTCCTGGCTGGCAACCAGGCGCGGCCAGTCGCCTTCGACGTCGATGCGCGCCGATGTTTCGGTCACTGCCGGCTGCAGGAACGCCAGAGCGGTGTCCAGGACCTCGCGGGTGTCCAGCGGAGCCATGGGGTCGGTCTTGCGTCCCACTCGGGAGTATTCCAGCAGGCCCACGATCATGCGGTCCATGCGTCGGGCGCCCTCGGTGGCGTAACCGAGGAAACGCTGCTGGTCGGCATCCAGCTGTTCGCCCAGGCTGCGCTCCAGCAGCTGCAGGTAGCTGCTGACCATGCGCAGCGGCTGGCGCAGATCGTGGGATACCCCGTAGGCGAACTGCTCCAGCTCCTCGTTGGAGCGGCGCAGCTCCAGATTCAGCCCTTCCAGGGCCTGTTGCACCCGGTGGCGTTCCAGTACGTTGCCCAGCAGGTCCGCCACGTGCCGCAGGGTCTCGGCGTCCTCCGGCCCCCAGGATGCCGTGCCGTGTACGTCCACTACACCCAGCAGGCCCACGGGGTCGCCGGCGGCCTGTAGCGGAGCGGCCATCATCGCCCGTATGCCCAGAGCCCGCATGAGCTCGTGTTCGGCGGAGGAGCTCTCGCCGGTGTGAGCGTTACCGGGCATCTGCATCAGCTGTCCCTGCTCCATCCGTTGCCGCCAGGCCGGCAGATCGTCCAGGTTCAGCGCCTGCAGTTCATCCTTTTTCCGCGGGATGCCCGGGGCCGCCCATTCGTGGGTGTTGTCCATCAGCGACCCGTCGCGCCGCAGCAGAAGAACCGCGGACCGGCTGGCTCCCAGCAGTTCCCCCAGTACCTCCAGCGATTCCTCGATCGCCCGGTCCACGTCGCGTCGGGTCACCAGACGCGTGGCGATGTCGGAGGTCGCGCGGTCGGCGGCCTGGCGCCGGGCCAGGGCTTCTTCCGTGGCCTTGCGTTCGGTGATGTCGAGCACCGTCCCCAGCATCCACAGAGGCGTGCCCTCGTCGTCGAATTCCACCTCGCCCTGCTGGTAGACCGTGCGGATCTCGCCGTCCGGGCGCAGGATCCGGTGTTCCACTTGATAGGGCACACCCGGGCCGCTCACCGAGGCATCGATGGCCGCGCGGACCGTGTCGCGGTCGTCGGGGTGGACCCGTTCCATGAAGGCCGCTTCGGTTGCGCCCCATTGGTCGTGGTCCAGTCCGAAGATGCGGTAGACCTCCTCTGACCAGCGGATCTCGCCGGAGCGGAAATCGGATATCCAGTTGCCCATGTGGGCGATGCGCTGGGCCTCGGCCAGTTCGTTCTCGCGCTGGCGCAGCTCGGCCTCGACCTCCTTGAGCCGCTGGATGTCGACGTGGATGCCCGTCATTCGCCGCGGCTCGCCCAGCGGGCCCCACTCGACCACGCGTCCTCGACCCAGGGTCCACAGCCATCCACCGTCGGCAAGGCGGTAGCGGAACTCGATGGAGAATTTCCCGCCCTCGGCCAACTGGCGCTGTACTTCCGCTTCCGCCTGGACAAGATCCTCCGGGTGGATCCGGTTGCGCCAGTCCTCGTAGGCCAGCAACCGGCCCTCCGCCGGGTCCTCGCCCAGCATCCGCCAGCACTGTGCATCCCAGTGGATCCGGTCTTCCGCCAGATCCCATTCCCAGATACCGAATCGCGCGGCTTCCTGGGCCAGGCGGAAGCGGGCCTCGCTCTCGGCCAGGGCCCGCTCCATCGCCTTGCGTACCGAGATGTCCTGGAACGACACCACCACGCCCGTCAGCTCGCCGGTGTCGTCGCGTGTGGGCGAGGCGTAGACCAGGACCGGGAAGGACTCGCCGTCCTGGCGCCAGAAATGATCCTCCCAGGCCTCCACCGTCTCGCCACTGACCAGAACCCCGTGGATCGGGCATCCCTGCGCGGGATAATGCGAGCCGTCGGGATGGCTGTGATGCGACGCGCCGTGCGAATCCCGCCCCAGGGCCTCGCTCTCGTCGGCGAAGCCCAGCAGGCGACAACCGGCGGGGTTGATGAAGGTGAAACGGCCCTCCCGGTCGATGCCGAACACGCCCTCGCCCAGGCTGGCCAGCAGGTTCTCGCGGAAGCGGCGTTCTTCGCTGCGCGCAGCCTCGATCGCGAAACGTTCGCTGACGTCGCGCACGATCATCAGTACTTCCTGGTCGTTCAACGGGACCACCCGCGCCTCGAAATGGCCGGGCATGCCCAGTGCGGTCGTGTCGTATTCGAAGTCGCGGACTTCGCCGCTGTGCAGCGCCTCGCGGATCGCCCGGATGCCCTGTTCGGCATAGGCGGGCGGGAACAATCCGTCCAGACGCCGCCCGAGGAATTCCTCGGGAGACATCAGCAGCATCTCTTCCGAGACGGCCTCGCATTCGATGAAGGTGCCGTCGCGGTCCATCCGGAACAGGCTGTCCGGCAGGGCCCGCATCAGTGCGCGCGCGTGGGCCTCGCTGCGCTCCAGCGCCGCCGCCTTGTCTTCCAGTTCCCGGCGCACGGTCGTCAGGCGACGGTTCACCAGCATCAGCCCGAGGATTAATGCGAGCATGAGACTGCCGGCCAGCAGCGTCAGGGCGACCTGCTGGCCGTAGACCTGCATGAATTCCCGCAGGGTGAGCTGCGGGAAGGCATCGTAGGGGGGCAGTCGGAGTTCGCGTGCCAGCTCCTCTACCGGCTCGTAGTCCATGGGCACGGCAAAGCCGTCGATACCCGCGGCCCGTGCGGGTTCCGACTGGCGATCCAGTTCCAGCAGAGCGATCAGCATGCGGTGGCTGAGCTCGCGGGGCACGTGGCCAATGGCGATGAACGGCCATTCCGGATACAGCCGGGTGGACAGCGCCAGCGGGAAATCCGCCATGTCCTGGCGGGCGATCACACGGATCTCCTTCGGTGCGATCCGGCCGTCGTCCTGCAGGCGTTCCAGGACCCCGATTCGCACGAACCCCACGTCCGCTTCGCCGTCCAGCACCCGTTCCACCACACGGTCGTGTGGCATCCCGGTGAATTCGATGTCTGCATCACGCGGTGTCGCGCCGCGTTCGCGCAGTTCCCGCGCCTGGGCCTGGTAGCCGCCCAGTGATTCGGGCACTACGGCCGCGATTCGCTGCCCGGCGACGTCTTCCCAGTCCTGGATGTGATCGTGGTCGGCGCGGGTAAAGGCGACTCCGCCGAATCCGCGTACCGGTGTTCCTTTTCGCACCGGGATCAGGGTCGCCAGGGCACCCGACAGATGGCTGTCGCTGCGAATGCGGATGAAATGGGTGGGGTTGGTCAGCAGGAAATCCAGCCGGTTGTTGCGCAGCTCCTGATCCAGCGCCGAGTATTCGGCGATCACCGCGTCCACCGTCACATCATCCAGTTCCGCGTCCAGGTGCTGGATCAGCGGCTCCCAGCGATCCCGGGCCACATCTTCCGGCTCAAAGGCCAGGATCCCCACGGTCACGCTGCGTTCGGCCACCGCCGGTGTTGCCGCCAGCATCAGCAGGGCGATAAGCAGGGGTGCCGCGATCCCGATTGCGTATCTCATCGGGGGTCCTCGCGTGGCAGCAGGTCGTGGCGTACCAGCTCATCTCCAAAGTCGCGGTCCAGCGGTGCGCCTGCGTCTTCCGACAGACCGGCAATCTCCCGCGCCGCCAGCAGGACCCGGGAGTCGGAACCATCCAGAAGCCGGCGGTTGCTGGCCGGGTCCGGCAGCACCAGTCCACGGAAGGTCTCCATGGCGCGGTGGCCGGGAACCCCCAGGCGTTCAGCCATGCGGTAGCCCGCGTCCACCGGATTGGCGCGCAGGTGATGCAGGGCACGGAAATGCGCCGCGATCAGGTGGCGGGTTGATCGCTCGAGGCGTTCCAGGTGGCCGGCCTCGATCGCGAGGACATCGAAGATCGTGTCCGGCATCGCCCGGCTGTCGAACAGGACGTGCGCGCCGTCGTCCCGCAGGCGGTCGGCGACGGGCTGATAGGTCACCACGGCATCCACTTCATCCCGCTCCCAGGCGGCCTCCTGCTCGTCGATGGTCAGCGACACGGTTTTCACCTGGTCACGACCGAGGCCCGCCGTGTCCAGGGTGTGGTGGAGCATCAGGGCCCCCAGGGCCGAGTCTTCCACGCCGACCCGGCGCCCGGCCAGATCTTCCAGGGCCTCGATTCCGGGGCGCGCCAGCACCATGTCGGCCCCCGCGGAGATGTTGAAGACCAGCACGATGCGAAGATCCGTCCCCCGGGCGCGCACCCGCAGCACCTCATCCAGGGTCAGCGCCGCACCATGGACCTCTCCGGTGGCCAGCCGGCGCATGGATTCGCTGGCGGAGGCGGTCTCGCGCAGTCGGACCCGCTCGGGGTCCAGCCAGCCCATGGCCCGCGCCAGGAACATCGGCTCGTAGCCCGGCCATACGTGGCCGGCAATCTCCAGTGGCGGCTCCGGGCGGCCACAGGCCCCCAGCAGGGCGGGGAGGGTGGCGCCGGCGGCGACCAGAAAGCTGCGTCGATCCATGTGCATGTCCGCTTCATTCTTCCGGCCGGGACGCCCGCGCGCCGATCAGGCCACGGATCGCACCGGTCATCTGGTGGCTCAGCGCCTCCATCTCGCCAAACCGGGCAAGGGCCCGTGCGGCTTGACCCCCGTTTTTGAGCCGGACCAGTTCATCGCCCAGCTGATGGACCTGATCGTGCAGGGCGTGGATCGACGGCATTCGGTCGCCGTCGGGGTCATGGGCATGCAGCCAGCGACCGAACGGACACCGTCGCGGATCCGGCTCGGGCGGTTGTGCCGCCCGGTCCTGCAGGAACTCCTGCAGCGAGCTCACCCAGGCCTGGTGGGTGACGATGCCGAACAGCATCGGCCGCAGCTCGTTTGCGACCGGGGTGGCCTGCGTCCAGCTGGCGTGCGGCTGCCATTGTGCCTGCCAGGACAGCAGCTGGTCGGCAGGCATGGGGCGGGCGATGGCATAACCCTGGGCCATCTCGCAGCCCAGCTGCAGCAGCATCTCGCCGTGCAGTTCGGTCTCCACTCCCTCGGCGAGCACCTCGCGCTGGAAGCTCCCGGCCAGGCCGATGATCCCGTGCAGGATGGACAGATCGTCCGGGTCGTACAGCATGTCGCGCACGAAGCTCTGGTCGATTTTGAGGGTCTCGACCGGAAGGCGCTTGAGATAGGACAGCGAGGAATAGCCGGTACCGAAATCGTCCAGCGAGAAACGCACGCCCAGCTCCCGACACTCTTCGATCAGTGACGAAACGTGGGTGATGTCCTGCAGGGCGCTGGTCTCGACCACTTCCAGTTCCAGGTCCCCGGGCTGTGTCCGGGGGTGGCGGGCGAGGGCAGCGCGCAGCCCGGCGATGAAATCGGGGTCGCTCAGCTGCAGGGCATCCACGTTGACGCTGACCGTCAGCGGGCGGCCCTGTTCGCGCCACTGTTCGATCTGCGCGAGCGCCATCTCGATTACCCGGTTGCCCAGCTCCACCATCAGCGGATGGCCTTCCAGCTGCGGAAGGAATGCGCCCGGGGGCCGCAGGCCGTGCTCCGGATGCTGCCACCGGATCAGGGCTTCGGCCCCCACCAGTTCGCCACTGCGCATCGACACCTTGGGCTGGTAGAAGAGCACGAACTCGTCGTTCGCCAGGCCCTGGCGGATAGCCTCCAGGGCTTCGTGCTGATCGCGCAGGTTGCGATCGAATGCCACATCGAACAGGTGGTAGCGGTCCCCGCCGGCCAGCTTGGCCTGATACATCGCCTGGTCCGCCTGACGCAGCAGCTGGTCGGCGTCCATGGGTTCGGCCTGGGGATACAGGCTGACCCCGAGGCTGGCGGTGACCTGCAGGCGGTGACTGCCGTCGTGCACCGGGCGGGAAGCGGTCTCGCGCAGGCGCTGCAACAGCGGCTGGGCGGATTCCACGTCCGGCAGGTCCAGCAGCACCGCGACGAACTCGTCGCCACCCAGCCGCGCCAGCGTATCGCCTTCGCGCAGGCATCCCTTCAGACGCTCCGCCAGTGCCACCAGCATGCGATCGCCCACCTCGTGGCCGTGACCGTCGTTGATCTCCTTGAAGCGGTCCAGGTCGAGATAGACCAGCGCCAGCTGCCGTTCGCGCCGCGCCACCTGAGCCATGGCCTGATGCAGACGATCCGCCAGCAGCACCCGGTTGGGCAGCTCGGTGAGCGCGTCGAAATGAGCCATGTATTCCAGCTGACGCTGCTGTTCCTTCAGCGGGGTGATGTCGGAGAACAGCCCGACATAGCGCTGGATCGCGCCCTCGCCATCGCGAACCGCGCTGATGGTCAGCATCTCGGCGTACAGTTCGCCGTCCTTGCGCCGGTTCCACACCTCGCCCGACCAGCTTCCCTCGGCCCGGAGGGTCTGCCACAGGTCCGCGTAGAAGGCCTCGTCGTGCTTGCCGGACTGCAGCATGCTCGGATTGCGGCCCAGCACCTCCTCGCGCCGGTAGCCGGTGATGCGCGAGAAGGCGGCATTCACGTCGAGGATGCGGCCCTGCGGATCCGTGATCAGGATCCCCTCGTTGGCATGATGGAAGACGCTGGCGGCCTGCATCAGCCTGTCTTCGGCCTCGCTGCGCTGCATCTCGGAGGCGACGCGGTCAACGAACAGCCCGAGCATCGCGGGGGCCAGTTCGTGCAGGCGTTCCTTCAGTGGCTGGCGACTCAGGGTCACCAGAATCCCCAGAGGGCTGCCCTGCCGGTCGATCAGGTTGTGTCCGACATAGGCCTCGATGCCCATCTCCTCGAGCAGGTGGTCCTGCGGGAACAGGCTCCGGATGTTCTCCGGGTAACAGGCGGTACCGTCTTTGGTCAGGTTGGCACAGGGGGTGCCCGTCAGATCGTAACGAAAGGGTGTCAGTGGTTGGCCGTCGGCCCAGCCGGCAAACGCATCCACCCGGTGCTGTTCCTCCTCCAGGCGGCCGATAAAGGCGATTTCGGTCCCAAGCGATTCGCACAGCAGGCGGCAGGCACGCTGGAAGAACTCCTCGCCGCCCATCCGGGCCAGTTCGCCGTTGAGTGTGGAGAGGGTCTGCTCGATGAGCTTGTGCTCGGTGATGTCGCGGCTGATGCCGAACACGCCGCGTACCCGCCCCAGGGCGTCGAACAGCGGCCACTTGTGGGTTTGTACATATCCTCGGCGGCCATCGGCGTCGTAGAACGGGTCGACCCGGTTGAGTATCGGCCGGCCCTCGGCAAAGATGGCTTGCTCTTCCTCCTCGTAGATCCGCGCGGTATCCGCGGGGAAGATTTCGCGATCATGCTTGCCCACCATCTCGCGCCAGTCATCGTGCCCGGTAATGCGTGCCAGAGGCTGGCTGCAGAAGCGGATGCGGCTTTGCGCGTCCTTGAAATAGATGAAATCGGTGGTCTGGTCGAGGAAGGTGTGAAAGTCCTCGCTGAAGGTGCGCAGGCGCTCTTCACTATGGCGGCGCCGGCGGATGTTCAGCGCCAGGGCCAGGACCAGGACGGACAGCACCACCAGGCCGCCGATCAGCCAGTACCGCAACTGGCGCTCCCGTGCCACGATCTCGGCGGACTGCAGCTCGACCATTTCCTCCAGGCGTTCCTGATAATGCCAGAGGCCCTGCTCGAGGTTGCGGCCGGGGGTGATGTCCTGAATCACCGAGAGCAGCAGGGTCTGGTCGTTGAAGGGGAACGGGTGGGAATGCACTTCAACGGTGCGGATCTCGCCATCGGCCAGGCGGTGGCGGAAGATGAAATAGTTGCGCCCCTCGAGTGCAGCCAGCTCGCGCTCCTCGGCGACCTGCTCCGGGGTGAAGGTGTTGATCTGCTGGATCGGCATGCCGCGCAGTTCTTCCCGCGAATAGCCGTAGAAGGACGCCGCGGCGGGGTTGGCATCGACGATCTCGCCGGACTCCGGCTCGATCCACAGCATCACCACCCCGTGCTGATCGAAGACCTCCTCGAACTCGGGCGCCCCGGCGAGCGCCGGGCTCCCGGGGGCCGCCAGGCTCAGCAGCACCAGCAGCCAGGCGGCCCGCAGCCACCGGGTCGCGCCCGAACGCCTCATGCGCCCCCGAACGCGGTACACCCGTGTGCGCCCGGGCAGCGGGTGGCGGGACTGCATCGCGGGTAGTGTCGGTTGCCGGACATCATGCGCTACCGATTATGGCGGAGATGCTGGCCAAGATAACGCATGATCGGTGTCGAGCCCGATATGTCCCCGGGGCGGCGTGTGAATCGCCGGCAGTCGGGCGAATCGGGGTGGCCGTAGGCGTAAATGCTGAACCGCAGACTGTTCCGTGTGGAGGAAGGAAATCACGGGGCGGGCCGGCATCGTGGATAGTGGCGCGCCCGAGAGGATTCGAACCTCTGACTTCCACCTCCGGAGGGTGGCGCTCTATCCAGCTGAGCTACGGGCGCTACGGAGCGAAATGGTACGCCGCGCGGCCTTTTTCGTCCAGTGATTTTTGAGTGCTGTACTTGGTTTGTGGTCTGGTTGCGCCGGATGCCCTATACTTCCGCCCCTCGTGCGCGCCCGTGCGCCGCAGCTTTCAGGGCCGCGCCCGGATTCCAGGGGAAACCAAAATCAAGGCCGCATTCGGCCGGATCTCGGAGGGAGAGAAGTGGCGAATCAACCGATCAAGATGGATGCCGGGAACAAGGTGCTGCTGTTCATCTCGGCAATCGCGCTGGCGGGCGCGGTCATTTTCCTGGTGGCCCAGCTGGTGAACTGGCTCGGCCAGATGGGCACGGCGGAACGCACCACCATCACCGAGGAACAGCTGACGGAACGCCTGACTCCGGCGGGGCGGGTCGAGGCCGGTCCGGTGGACGCGGCGGACGAAGAAGCGGCCGATCTGAGTCCCGGGGATGTCTATCAGAATGTCTGCGCGGCCTGTCACGACACGGGGGCCTCGGGTGCGCCCATCGTGGACGACACCGACGAATGGTCCTCGCGCTTCAGTGACAAGGGCATGGATACCCTCTTTGATCACTCCATCAACGGCTTCAATGCGATGCCGGCGAAGGGCGGGGACCCGAGCCTGAGCGACGACGAGGTTCGCCAGGCGGTCGCCTACATGCTGGATCAGGCGGACGTGGATCACGGCTGGTCGCCGGACAACGGTGCCGCGGAGAACGGCAACGGTGAGGAGGCCGCGAGCGAGGAAGAAGAGGCCGCCGCCGAGGAGGAGGCCGCTGCGGAGGAAGCTGCTGCGGAGGAAGCCGCCACGAATGGCAATGGTGAAACCGTTAACGGCATCGATCTGGCTGCGGGTGACGCCACGCGCGCGGAAAACCAGCTGTACGGCACGTGCATCGCCTGCCACGGCGCCCGGGGCCAGGGCGTGGGCATCTTCCCGGCCATCGCCGGGAATACGGCGGAGTTCATTGCCGGACGCCTGGTGGCGTACCGCGCCGGCGAGACCGTGGGGGATGACACCCACCTGATGGCGCCGAACGCGCGCAATCTGTCGGATCAGGATATCGCCGATCTGTCTGCCTATATCGCGACGTTCGACGAGTCCTGAGGCCGGGCTGCGAAAAGCCCCGCCACGAACGCGTCGTGGCGGGGCTTTTTTGTGTCTACTCCACGCGCCAGTGGTCCAGGGCGCGGAAGCTGAGGGCCTCGGTCAGCTGGGCGCGGCCGATCGTCGGTGCCCCGGCCAGGTCGGCGAGGCTGCGGGCGACGCGCAGGATCCGGTGGTAGGCCCGGGCCGACAGGCGAAAACGTTCCGCGGCGGCATCCAGCAGCGCCCGTTCTTCCTCGGGCAGGCGGGCGTGCTGCTGCAGGGCACGGCCTTCCAGCATCCGGTTCAGACAGCCCTGGCGTTCCAGCTGGAGCCCGCGTGCCGCGGCTACGCGGCGGGCAACCGTGGTGCTGTCCTCGGCGTCCGGGTCGGGGGTGTCGCGGCCGAGTTCCGTCGGCGGAATGCGCGGTACGTCGATCGCGAGGTCGATCCGGTCCAGCAGGGGCGCCGACAGCCGCTTGCGATGGCGCCCGCGCTGCTCCGGGGTGCACTGGCACGCGTTCCCCAGGTCACAGTCGAAGCCCTGCGGGCAGGGATTCATGGCGCCGACGAGCTGGAAATGCGCCGGGAATTCGGCCTGGTGGGCGGCGCGGGAGATGTGGATGACGCCGGTCTCCAGGGGCTCGCGCAGCACGTCCAGCACCCGCCGGTCGAACTCGGTCAGCTCGTCCAGGAACAGCACTCCATTGTGGGCCAGCGAGATCTCTCCCGGGCGGGGTGTCCCGCCGCCCCCCACAAGGGCCACGCCCGAGGCCGTGTGGTGCGGCTGGCGGAACGGGCGGCTGCGCCAGTCCTCGTGCAGGTGGCGGGTACCGCGCAGGCTGTGGATCGCGGCGGTTTCCAGGGCTTCGGCGTCATCCATGGGCGGCAGGAGCCCGGGCATGCGGGCGGCGAGCATGGACTTGCCGCTGCCCGGCGGTCCGACCATCAGCAGGTGGTGTCCGCCGGCAGCGGCGATCTCCAGCGCGCGGCGTGCGCGATGCTGGCCGCGTACGTCGGCCAGGTCGGGGTAGGCCGGCGGACACGCCGCCGGAGGTTCGGCGGCGGGCAGGGCGGGGCCACCGTTGAGGGCCGCGCAGACCTCGCCCAGGTGGCGCGCGGTGACGATGTCGGCGCGGCCGCTCAGGGCGGCCTCGCGACCGTCATCGGGGTTCAGGACCAGCTGGTGCCCCGCCTCGCCGGCGGCCAGTCCGGCCGGCAGGGCCCCGCCCACCGGGCGGATGTGCCCGTCGAGGCTCAGTTCGCCGAGGAATTCGCGGGTGTCCAGGGCGCTCTGCGGGACCTGTTCACTGGCCGCCAGGATCCCCAGTGCAATCCCCAGATCGAAGCGCCCGCCCTCCTTGGGCAGGTCGGCGGGCGCCAGGTTGACGGTGATGCGCCGACGCGGAAACTCGAAGCCTGCGGTCTGGATGGCCGCGCGCACGCGGTCGCGGCTTTCGCGCACCGCGGCCTCGGGCAGGCCGACGATCTGGAAGGCCGGCAGGCCGTTGGCCAGGTGGGTCTCGATGGTGACGGCCGGTGCGCGGATCCCGTCGGTCGCGCGCGCGGTGACAATGGCGATGGGCATCCCTGCCTCTCCCTGTTGGGGCCGGGCGTTCCGGGCCCGGCGGCAACTGGTTGGTGATGGCGCGGCCGCGGGCGGCGCCACAAGCGGCGATCAGTTGTCGGAATCGGTGTCCTGCGGCCGGGCGGCCTGCTCGAGGGCTTCCACCCGGGCCTCCAGTTCCGCGAGGCGTTCGCGGGTGCGCTCCAGCAGGGCGACCTGGACGTCGAAGTCCTCGCGGGTTACCACATCCATGCGCTCCAGCCCGGCCTGCAGCGAGCTGCGTACCTGGCGGTGGACGTCTTCCTGCACGCTGCGCACCGACTCCGGCAGGCTTTCGGTGATGCGTCGGGCGAGGTCATCGAAATGTTTCGGGTCAAGCATGCCTGCGGTCTCCGGGTTTCGGTTCTACCAGTCTAACGCGTTCCGGTGTCATTGCGAGGCCGAGCGGCCGCCATCCACCGGGATCACCTGGCCGGTAATGTAGGGGGACTCCAGCAGCAGGAAGCGCACGGTGCGGGCGATATCCGCCGGGTCGCCGGGCCGCTTGAGGGCCGTGCGCTCCACCATCGCCTCGTGGGGGGCGACGTTGGCCGGGTCTTCGGGAGTGAGGATGGCCCCCGGTGCCACGCCGTTGACCCGCACCTCCGGACCCAGCTCGCGTGCCAGCGACTGGGTCAGGGCATGCAGCCCGGCCTTGGCCGCCGAATACACCGGATAGCCGCTCAGCGGTCGCAGGGCGTGGATGTCGACGATGTTCACCACCGCGCCGCCGCTCGCCCGCAGGGCGGGGGTGCAGGCCTGGGTCAGGAACAGCGGGGCGCGCACGTTGGAGCCCATCAGGTCGTCCCATTGCGCCATGGTGATCTCGCCCACCGGCGTGGGGTAGAAGGTGGAGGCGTTGTTGACCAGAAAGTCCAGCCGGCCGCGCCAGGCATGCGCTTCCCGGGCCAGGGCTTCCGGGGCCTGCGGGTCGAGCAGGTCGGCCTGCAGCGGCCGGGCACTGTCGGGACGCCGGGCGTTCAGTTCGTCGGTCAGCGCTTCGGCATCGGCGCGCGAGCGCCGACAGTGCACGATGACGTCCAGTCCGGCGGCGTGCAGTTCGCGCGCGATGGCCGCGCCGATGCGCCGCGCGCCGCCGGTGATCAGGACCACGCGGCGTTCGCCGCCGTCCTCCGGGGGTTTCGGTGAATCCTTGCCTGGGGCACTCTCTGCCACTGCCAACTCCCTGCATGGAACGAATGACCAATGCCGCCGGCAGAATCTAGCACAGGATCCAGCAGCGACTCCGGGGATCCGGGTGCGGCCCTTTCCGCCCGCCTGGTGGACTCCCTGCAACAGAGCATCCGCGAGGCCGAAGGGTTCCTGCCCTTCGTCGAATATATGGACCGGGCGCTTTATGCGCCGGGTCTGGGATATTACGTGAACGGGGCGCACAAGCTGGGTGCGGGCGGGGATTTCGTGACCGCGCCGGAGATCTCGCCGTTGTTCGGCGAGACCCTGGCGGCATGGCTGGCGCCCGTGCTGCAGCAGGACCTGGACGGTGAGGGGGTGATCCTCGAGTTCGGTGGTGGCACCGGGCGGCTGGCAGGCGACGTGCTGGCGACCCTGCGCGAGGCGGGCGTGCCGTGGGCGGGCTACTGGATCCTGGAGGTCAGTCCGGATCTGCGCGAGCGCCAGCGCGAGTATCTGCAGGCGGTGCTGCCGGCGGAAGACTTCGCGCGGGTGATCTGGCTGGATGCCCTGCCGGGCGAGCCCTGGCGCGGCGTGGTGCTGGCCAACGAGGTGCTGGATGCCCTGCCGGTGGAGCTGTTCCGCTGGCGTGACGGGGCGGTGGGGCAGATGGGCGTGTCCGCGGACGAGGGCGGCCTGGTGCTGGCCGAACGCCCGGCGCCGGAGCCGCTGCGCAGCGCAGTGTACGAGCTGCACGCGCGCTGCGGGCCGTGGCCCGAGGGTTACACCTCGGAGTGGCGTCCGGCCCAGAACGCCTGGGTCGCGGCCGCGGCGGAGCATCTGGAGCGCGGCGCGGTGGTGATCGTCGACTACGGCTTCCCGCGCGACGCCTTCTACGCCCCGGAGCGGCATCAGGGGACGCTGGTGGGCTACCACCGTCAGCAGATGGTGCTGGATCCACTGGCGCAGCCGGGGCTGATGGATCTGACCGCCAGCGTGGATTTTACCGCGGTCGCGGAGGCCGCGGATGCCGCCGGGCTGGAGGTCGCGGTGTACGCCGCACAGGGCGAGTTCCTGCTGGCGGCCGGCCTTCCCGCGCGCTTCGATGCGCGGGTGGGCGACGCCAGTGACGCCGAGACCACCCTGCGTGCGGCGCAGGCGGTGCGCATGCTGACGCTGCCGGGGGAGATGGGCGAGCGCTTTCAGGTGATGGCCCTGACCCGCGACTGTCCGTCGCTGCCGCGGGCCGGCCTTCCCGACCGCCGGGGGCGCCTGTGATGGAGACACGGGGGCGGTGCGGGCACTTTCCCGCCGGGGCGCCGCGGGGCATCATTCCCGGATGAACGTACTCGGCATCGAAACTTCCTGCGACGAGACCGGCGTGGCGCTGATCAGCGAGCGCGACGGTCTGCTCGCGCACCGGCTCTACAGCCAGACCGATCTGCACGCGGTCTACGGCGGCGTGGTGCCCGAGCTGGCCTCGCGCGACCATGTCCGGCGCCTGCTGCCGCTGGTGCGCGCGGTGCTCGACGAGGCGGGCATGCGCGGGGAAGAGCTGGATGCCATCGCCTACACCGGCGGGCCGGGGCTGCTGGGCGCGCTGCTCACCGGTGCCGCAGTGGCGCGTTCGCTCGCCTGGGGCTGGGGAGTCCCGGCCCTGCCGGTGCATCACCTCGAGGGGCATCTGCTGGCGCCGATGCTGGAGGGCGAGTTCGATTTCCCGTTTCTGGTGCTGCTGGTGTCCGGCGGGCACACCCAGCTGATCCATGCCCGTGCACTGGGCGATTACGAGCTGCTGGGCGAGAGCATCGACGATGCCGCCGGCGAGGCCTTCGACAAGACCGCCAAACTCCTGGGCCTGGGCTATCCGGGCGGGCCGGCGCTGGCGCGGCTGGCGGCCGACGGACAGGCGGATGCGCTGCGCCTGCCGCGGCCGATGCTTGACCGGCCCGGTCTGGACATGAGCTTCTCCGGGCTGAAGACCGCAGTGCTGACGGCCGTGCGCAAGGGCGGACATGCCCCGGCCGACGTCGCGCGGGCGTTCGAGGAGGCGGTCAGCGAGACCCTGGTGGAGAAGACCCGGCGTGCGCTGAAGCAGAGCCGTGCCCCGGCGCTGGTGGTGGCCGGCGGGGTGGCCGCGAACGCGACCCTGCGCGCGGGTCTGGAACGGATGGCGCGCGAGAGCGGCGTGCCGGTGCATTTTCCGCGGGCGGAATTCTGCACCGACAACGGGGCGATGATCGCGCTGGCCGGCCTGCGCCGGTTGCAGACCGGGCGCGCCGCCGAGGCGGCGGACGACGCCGGCAGCCCGGTCATCCATGCCCGGGCGCGCTGGCCGCTGGCGGAGCTGACCGGCTGAAGCCGTGCCGCAGCCGCGCTACGCGGAGCCGTCTCCTCCGGCGTCGTCTCCCCCGGAGGCGGGCTTTTTCTTCTCGCCGATGCGGGATTCCTCGCCGCGCATCAGCCGCCGGATGTTTTCGTCATGGCGGATGAACAGGATCAGGGCCATCACCGCGACCAGCGTGACGATCCAGAAATCCGGCTCGCCCGGGGCGAAGGCCAGGTACAGCGGCGCCGCGCCGGCGGCCACCAGCGCCGCCAGCGAGGAATAGCGCCAGATCGCCGCGACCGCCAGCCAGGTCAGCGCGCTCAGCAGGGCGACCAGCGGGTTCAGCGCCAGCAGGACGCCCAGCGCGGTGGCGACACCCTTGCCGCCCTGAAAGCGGTAGTACACTGGCAGGACGTGGCCGAGGAAGGCCGCCAGGCCGACGGCACCCGCGGCCCAGCCCGGCAGGTCCGTCCACTGCAGGACGATGAAGACCGGCAGCCAGCCTTTGGCCACGTCGCCCAGCAGGGTGATCAGGGCCGCCGTGCGTCCGCCGGTACGCAGCACGTTGGTGGCCCCGGGGTTGCGCGAGCCGCTGGTGCGCGGGTCGGGCAGCCGCAGCGCATGGCTGACCAGGATCGCGCTGGATACGGACCCGAGCAGATAGGCGAGGACGATGGCAATGGCGCTGAGCATGGTGGAGCGGTTCCGGTTGGCGAATGCGGGCCCATCATACGCAACGGGGCGTGGCCGGGGCAGGGGGCGCTCGTGAGCGACGGCAGCGCCCCCGCGCTGGTTCTGCTGCATGGCTGGGGATTCTCGGGCGCTGTCTGGGAGCCCGTGATCCGTGCGCTGCGGGCGCGGGGGTACGCGGGGAGGATCCATGCCCCGGACCTGCCCGGCCATGGCGCCGCCGGCGGTGGTGACGAGCTGGCCGATCCGGATGCCGTCGCCGCGCAGCTGGTGGCGGGGTTGCCCGACGATCTCGAGAGTCCCGTGTGGGCCGGCTGGTCGCTGGGCGCACTGCCCGCGCTGGCCATCCGGGGCGCAGACGCGCGGGGACGCATCCTGGTGGCGGGGAGTCCGCGCTTCGTGTGCGCGGCGGACTGGCCGGAGGCAATGGATCCCCGCGAGCTGGAGGGCTTTGCCCGCCTGCTCGGCAGCGACACCGGGCGCCTGCGCCGCCAGTTTGCTGCGCTGTGCGCGCGGGGCGCGCAGGAGCCCGCCGCGCTCGCGCGTTCCCTGCGCGGCGGGCTGGAAGCGGCGGCGGCGCGACCCGAGGCCCTGGCGGCGGGGCTCGCCGCGCTGCGTGACGCGGACCGGCGTGGCGATCTGGGCGCCGGGTCGCCGCTGGCCGCGCTGCTGGCCGAAGACGACGCGCTGATCCCGCCGGGTCTGGAACGGCATCTGGCGACCCGGGTGCCCGGGGCGCGCATCCGGCGGGTGCCCGGTCCGCACGCCCTGCCGCTGGCGGCGCCCGATACGGTCGCCGAATTCATCCATGCAACGCTGGCGGAGATCCCCGCATGAGCGACATCGACCCTTCCGGATTCGAACTCGACAAGGCACGGGTGCGTGAAGGCTTCGCCCGCGCCGCTGCCGACTACGAAACGCACGCGGCAGTGCAGCGCGAGGTTCAGGGGCGCCTGCTCGAACGCCTGGACCTGATCCGCATGCAGCCGGAGCGCGTGATCGATCTGGGCTGCGGGATCGGCGAATCGTTCGACGACCTGGCCCGCCGTTACCGCAGCGCCCGCCTGACCGGGGTCGACTTCGCGCCGGCCATGCTGCAGCGAGCCCGCCGGCGCGGGCGCTGGCTGCGGCGCCCGCGGGTGCTGTGTGCCGACATGGAGGCCCTGCCGCTGGCCGACGCCTCGCAGGATCTGGCGATCTCCAGCGCCGCACTGCAGTGGTGCAGCAGTCTGGATCGCGCGTTTGCCGAGGTCCGCCGGATCCTGGCGCCCGGTGGCCTGTGGATGTTCACCACCTTCGGCCCGGCCACCCTGAGCGAGCTGCGCGAGGCGTTCGCCGCGGTGGACGGCGGCGCGGCCGCCCACGTGAATGCCTTCATCGATATGCATGACATCGGCGATGCCCTGGTACGCGCAGGGTTCGCCGACCCGGTGATGGACCAGGAAAGCCTGACGCTGACCTACCCCGATCTGACCCGCCTGGTGCGGGATCTGCGAGGCGTGGGTGTCCGCAATGCCCTGTCGGGGCGCGGCCGCGGGCTGATGGGGCCGCGGCGCCTGGTGGCCGTGGCCGAAGCCTACGCCGAGCGATTCGGCGTGGAAGGCCGTCTGCCGGCTACCTGGGAGGTGGTGTACGGGCACGCCTGGGTGCCGGACGCGCCCCCGCCGCGTGCGCCGGACGGCCGCACCATCCCGATCCGGCCGATCTCCTGACGTCCGCCCCTCGCACTCCCTCGAAAATCCCGCGACAAAATCGCGGGTGCGTGATTTGCCTCAACACCGAGTGGAATCACTCGGTGCACTCTCGCGTCAGGGGTATCCGCCGGTGTATCCTTCAGCGGCCAGAAAGTTCCCCTGCTCTCGAACGAATGTCCGACTGCAGGGGGTGGTCTTGGTTTTTTTTGTCGACCGGTAATGGGGTAGAGTTCTGAGCCCCCGATCCATCGGGACCTTCGTGTTCCCCGCAGCAAGGTGGAAAAGTCATGTCACAAGCAGCCACTACCGCGGGTGCCGCACCCGCAGCGTCAGTCGCTTCAACCGAGCAGTACAATTACGCGATCGTCAAGAAGTTCGCGGTTGCCGCCGTCCTCTGGGGCGTGTTCGGCATGGCCGCCGGGGTCTGGATTGCCTCGCAGCTCGCGTGGCCGTTCCTGAACTTCGACATCGCGCAGATCACCTTCGGGCGCTTCCGCCCGGTGCACACCACGTCGGTGATCTTCGGCTTCGGGGGTAACGCCCTGTTCGCCACGTCCTATTACGTCGTCCAGCGCACCTGTCACGCGCGACTGTGGAACGACTCCCTGGCCAGCTTCACGTTCTATGGCTGGAACCTCGCACTCATCCTGGGTGTGATCAGTTACATGGCCGGGATCACGCAGGGTCGCGAATACGCCGAGTTCAACTGGCAGATCGACCTGATCATCCTGGTGACCTGGGTGGTGTACTTCCTGGTCTTCACCATGACGCTGCTGCGCCGCAACCAGCCGCACATCTACGTGGCGAACTGGTTCTTCATGTCGTTCATCCTTGCGACCGCGCTGCTGCACATCTTCAACAACATCGAAGTGCCGGTGGGCCTGTTCAACCCGCAGTCCTACCCGATGTTCTCCGGTGTGCAGGACGCGATGCGCCAGTGGTGGTACGGCCATAACGCGGTGGGCTTCTTCCTGACCGCGGCCTTCCTCGGGATGATGTACTACTTCGTGCCGAAGCAGGCCGGTCGCCCGATCTACTCGTACAAGCTGTCGATCATCCACTTCTGGGCGCTGATCTTCCTGTACATGTGGGTGGGTGCGCACCACCTGCACTGGACCGCCCTGCCGGACTGGGTCTCCACCTTGGCGGCGACCTTCTCCATCCTGCTGCTGCTGCCGTCCTGGGGCGGCATGATCAACGGGATCATGACCCTGTCGGGCGCCTGGGACAAACTGCGCACCGACCCGATCATGCTGTTCCTGATCACCGCACTGGCGTTCTACGGCATGTCGACCTTCGAAGGTCCGATGATGTCGCTGAAGAGCGTGAATGCGCTGTCCCACTACACCGACTGGACGGTGGGCCACGTGCACTCCGGTGCCCTGGGGTGGGTGGCGATGATCAGCTTCGGTTCGCTCTATCACCTGATCCCGCGCCTGTGGAACGTGAACCTCTTCAGCCTGAAGCTGGTGTACGTGCACTTCTTCCTCGCCACTGTCGGCATCGTGCTCTACATCACCGCGATGTGGGTGGCCGGTATCGGTCAGGGCCTGATGCTGCGCGCCTTCGACCAGTACGGGAACCTGGCCTATACCTTCACCGAGTCCGTGGTGTTCCTGCATCAGCCGTACGTGGTGCGTGCCATCGGCGGCGGTCTGTTCCTCCTGGGCATGGTGATCATGGCGTTCAACATCTTCATGACGGTCCGCTCGGGCATCAAGGCGGAAGCCCGTGCCCGTCAGGAAGCCATCGAAGCCGAAGCCCGCACGGCCTGATCAGGGGAGAAGAGGAATCATGAAGCACGAAAGCGTAGAGACTAACGCCGGACTCCTGATCGTTCTGACTCTGGCCGTCATTAGTGTCGGCGGCCTGGTCGAGATCGTCCCGCTGTTCTACATCGACGATACCGTCGAAGAGGTGGATGGCGTCCGGCCCTATACCCCGCTGGAACAGCGGGGACGTGACATCTACATCCGGGAAGGCTGCTACGCCTGCCATTCGCAGATGGTGCGGCCCTTCCGTGACGAGATGCTGCGTTACGGCAATTACTCGCTGGCGGCCGAGTCGCAGTACGACTACCCGTTCCAGTGGGGTTCCAAGCGGACCGGTCCGGACCTTGCCCGGGTGGGCGGCAAGTACTCCAACGAGTGGCAGGTCCAGCACCTGATCGACCCGCAGTCGCTGGTGCCGGAATCCATCATGCCGGGTTACCCGTGGCTGGCGGAGACGCCCCTGGACATGTCCGATCTCGAGGACCGGATGATTGCCCTGAAGCGTGTGGGCGTGCCGTACTCGCTTACGGAAGAGGAGTACGAGCGTAACGTCGAGAAGTACGGCGAAGAACACGCCCGCATGTTCGACATCAACCGGGCAGAGGAAAACCTGATCGAGCAGGCCCAGGCCGAGAACTTTGACGGCAACAGCGCCACCATTACCGAAATGGACGCCATCGTTGCCTACATGCAGGTTCTGGGAACCATGGTCGATTTCAGTGAATACGATGACGGCCACTTTGCCGAATTCCGGTAAGCCGTCAGGGAGCTCGATTCCGTCATGCTGAGTTTGTGGGAATGGATCCAGGACATGGGCAACAGCAAGACCCTGGCCCTGATCCTGTTCATGAGCACGTTCGTCGGGGTGGTGATCTACCTGTTCGCCAGCCCCCGGCGTGCACGGAAATTCGAGACGTATCGCTACATTCCTCTGGATGATGATGATTCACATCGGGAGCCGACGACGTCCCGGCGTGACAAAACCGAGAGTGACGAGCAATGAGCACACAGGACAATCGCAAACCGGGTCAGGGTGAGGTGGAAACCACCGGTCACGTCTGGGACCAGGACCTCGCCGAATACAACAATCCGCTGCCGCGCTGGTGGCTGTGGGGCTTTTACGCCACGGTCGTGTTCGCCCTGGTCTACTGGGTCCTCTACCCGGCCTGGCCCATCGGCGACACCTTTACCAAGGGGCTGGCCTCGGTGACTTACGAGCAGGACGGCGAGGAGGTCACCACGCACTGGAACACCCGTGCGCTGTTCTACCGGGACATGCAGACCGGTGAATACGCCGTGCGCCAGCGCAACATGCTGGAACAGGTTGCGGGCATGGAGTATGCCGAAATCCTGCAGGACGCGGACGCGATGAGCTTCGTGAACGCCTACGCCCAGGGTTCCTTCGGCACGTGGTGCGCGGCCTGCCATCAGGTGGGCGGTGCCGGCGTGATCGGCCAGTATCCCAACCTGCGGAACGACCACTGGAAGTGGGGCGGCACGGTGGAGCAGATCGAAGAAACCCTGGTTCAGGGACGCCTGGGCTACATGCCCGGTTATCGGGGCATCCTTTCGGACCAGCAGCTGGATAACGTCTCCGCTTTCGTCCTGTCGATGAACGGCTACGACATGGATCCGGCCGCGGTCGAGGCGGGCGAGCGGATCTTCACCGGCACTGACGGCGGCTGCTTCCAGTGCCACGGTACCGGCGGCGAGGGGCTCGAATCCCAGGGTGCGCCCAACCTGACCAATGACATCTGGGGTCTGGTGGACGTCCACGGTGCCGCCGACGATGGCGAGCGTCAGCGTCAGGTGGCGCGTTTCATCCGCAACGGTGCCCAGCGCGAGATGCCGGCATTCGCGGATCGGCTGTCGGATGAAGAGATCAAGATCCTGACGGCCTACGTGCACTCCCTCGGTGGCGGGCAGCCGTAAGCCCGCTGCTTCTTCCGCGTCGCTATTCGACCGCACGGGTGCGAGGTTCTTGACCTCGCACCCGTATTAGCTGTTAATGATTCAAATCCCATGGGACACCGGACCTGCGGCGTCCCTGATCCGGGGCCGTTCCCCGGGAGGCATTGATGGCGGAACAGCAGCCGATGTACGAAGCCCGTATCCCGATCCATCCGCGTTCGGTTAAAGGGCGGTTCCGCAACCTCAAGACCGGTATCCTGCTCGTCGCCTACAGCGTCTATTTCCTGCTTCCGTGGATCCGCTGGGAGCGTGAGTACGGCCCGAATCAGGCCATCCTCTTCGATATCCCGGGTCGCCAGTTCTTCCTGTTCGATCTCGTGGTGTATCCACAGGATATCTTCTGGCTCGCCGGCTTCCTGATGCTCGCTGCCGTCACGCTCTTCTTCGTGACCGGTCTGGCCGGTCGCGTGTTCTGCGGCTATTTCTGTTTCCAGACGCTGTGGACCGACGTGTACATGTTCCTGGAGCGGAAGATCCAGGGTGAGCGGCCCGCGCGGATCCGGCTGTCGAAGCAGCCATGGAATGGCGAAAAGATCCTCAAATACACCGCGACGCACGCCTCGTGGCTGCTGGTTGCGTTTGCCACCGGACTGGGGTTCGTCCTCTACTGGGGTGACGCGCCCACCATCGTGCAGCAGTTCTTCGTCGGCGAGGCCGTGTTTGCAGCCTATGTGACGGCGGGCATCCTCACGGCCACCACCTACACGGCAGCGGGGCTGGCACGCGAACAGGTCTGCACCTTTATCTGCCCGTACGCGCGGTTCCAGAGCGTGATGTTCGACAAGGACACCATGATTGTGTCCTACGACGAGAACCGCGGCGAAGGTTCGGCAGGGCGGGCGAAGCCGGTCAAGGGGTTCCAGACGCGCGAGGAGCGCCAGGCGGCGGGTGTCGGCGACTGCATTGATTGCGGCTATTGCGTGCAGGTGTGTCCCACCGGGATCGACATCCGGGACGGACTCCAGTATCAGTGCATCCACTGCGCGCTGTGCGTGGATGCCTGCGACACGATCATGGACAAGCAGGGCTGGCCCCGCGGCCTGATCCGCTACACCTCCGAACGCGAGCTGGAAGGTGGCAAGACGCACCCGATCCGGCTGAAGACCGTGGGTTACGGGGCGGTGATGCTGGTCATCCTGGGGGCCCTGGTGGCGAGCATCCTGGATCGTCCGCCGATGGATGCCAACGTGAATCAGGTGCGCCAGCCCCTCTACGTACAGATGTCGGACGGCCAGATCCAGAACTCCTACGAAATCCGCCTGAACAATACGAGTCAGGAAGTGCTCGACTTTGAACTGGGGATCGATGGCCTGGACGGTGCCACGCTGGATCTGGGGCAGGTGTCGGACATCCGCCTGGAGCCGGGCGAACGCCTGACGGTGCTGGCGCGAGTGCGCTACGATGTTCCGGCGGATGCCTCCGGATCCCGGATCCCGTTCGACTTCGTGATTACGGATCGTCAGGGTCGGATCGACCCCTACACCATCGGCTCCCAGTTCAGCTACGCGCGCTGACCGGAGGGCGGACCTCTACCCCGGCAAACGGATGTGCCGGGGTTCGCAAACACCGGACGCAACCCCGTCCCCGTGGACGTTGAAGGCATCATGAGCAACCTGGTTATTACCCTTGGCCTGGGCAGTGCCGCCCTGGCGCTGCTGTTCTTCCTGATCTACCGCTTCACGCGCCTGCGCGCCTATCACGCGGCTGCCGTCGTGGTGGCGGTCATGCTGTTCGTGTTCATCCCGGCTTCCATTCTTACCTGGCAGGGGGCGGATGTCTTCGCCATCCATCTGGCGCTGTACGTGATCGTGCCTTACGGGCTCGGGATCGTGTTCAGCCAGAAGGAGGCCGAGGCGGCCGCCGGCAAGGCCCACGTGGGGCGTCTGCACTGGGCGCCGATGGTGATCGTCGGGTTCTTCACCATCATTGCAACGGTTCAGGCCGTGCTGATTACCCTCGCGCACAATGGCATGCCGGACCGTTTCATCGGTACCCTGCTGCCCGAGCCGGACGCCCCCGTGGAGCGCGTGACCTCGGCGTTTCCGGGGCTGGTCGACGGCTTCGAGGATCGCGACCAGGCGCTGGCGGTGCATCGCATGAGCGAACTGGAGCAACAGGCTTCGCGCGGCTGGGAGATCCGGCAGGGCTGGCTGGGAGAGCCCCGCAAGGGGGAGACCGAGACGCTGCGGGTCGAGGTCCGCGACGCCGAGGGCCAGCCTCTGGAAGGGGCCGAGGTCTCGGGTACCTTCCTCTGGCTCGCCGACCATCGCAAGGATCAGCCCTTCGCCATGCGCGAACGGGGTGACGGATTCTACGAGGTCGACGTGGCACTTCCCGAGGCCGGGCGCTGGGATCTGCGCTTCTTCGTCGAACGCGACGGGGCGCAGGTCGAACAGCAGGCGAACACGCGCGTTCACGGTCACTCGGGCTGACGGCGCGGGTCCCGATGAGGCCATGCGTCTGACCCTGTCGTGAGCCAGCATGCGGTGAACGAACCGGCGCTGTCGGATGCGGTGCCGGAGGAGCACTGTTTTCACTGCGGTCTCGAGGTACCCCCTGGTGCCGACTACCCGGTGGAGTTCGAGGGCGCCTGTCGCCCCACCTGCTGCCCCGGCTGCCAGGCCGTTGCCGGCGCGATCATCGAGCGCGGCCTGGGGTCGTATTATCATCATCGCACCGCGGCGCCGGCCGCATCGGGCGACAGCATCGTCCCCGACGAGCTGCGCGAACTCGAACTGTTTGACGCCCCGGCGGTTCAGCGCCAGTTCGTGACGGCCCGCGAGGCCACCTCCGGTGAACGTCGCGAGGCATCGTTGATCCTCGAGGGCATCACCTGTGCGGCCTGCGTCTGGCTGAACGAGCGCCACGTCCAGGCACTGGACGGCGTCGAGGAATTCCGCGTCAATTACTCCACGCATCGGGCCCGGGTGACCTGGGACCCCGAGCGTCTGGCGCTGTCCGATATCCTGCGTGCGATCCGGGACATCGGTTATCGCGCCCATCCCTACGACCCCGGCACGCGCGAACAGGCGCTGGCCCGTGAGCGCGGGCTCGCCCTGCGTCGCCTGGGGGTTGCTGCCCTCGGCATGATGCAGGTGATGATGCTCGCCGTGGCCCTGTGGCTGGGGGAGGGGGATCCGCAGCACGAGTCGATCATCGATTTCATGCGCCTGGTGGCCGCGATCTTCGCCACACCGGTGGTGCTGTACTCCGCGATTCCGTTCTATCAGAGCGCGTGGCGGGATATGCGGCACCGACAACTGGGTATGGACGTACCGGTCAGCATCGCGATCATCGCGACCTACCTGGCCAGCGTGTGGGCGGTGTTCTCCGGCACCGGCGAGCATGTCTATTTCGAGTCGGTGGTGATGTTCGTCTTTTTCCTGCTGACCTCGCGTTACCTCGAGCTGATGGCGCGCCAGCATGCGAGCGAAGCGGTGGATCGCATGGACCGTCTGGTCCCGGCGATCGCACGCCGGGTCACCGACAATGGCGAAACCGAGTCGGTGCCCGTGGCGGAGCTCGAGCCCGGCGATCGGGTGCAGGTACGCCCGGGTGAATCCGTGCCTGCGGATGGCGTGGTGGTGGACGGGCGGTCGACGGTGAACCGGGCCCTGCTGACCGGGGAACCCGAGCCGCGCCCGGCCAGTGCCGGTACCGACGTGGTCGGAGGCACGGTGAACGTCGAGAGCCCGCTGGTGGTGGAGGTCCGCCGGGTCGGAGCGGAGACCACCCTGGCGGCGATCCAGCGGCTGCTGGATCGCGCGCAGACCGAAAAGCCCCGGGTCGCGCGCATGGCCGAGGCGGGTACCGGCTGGTTCGTCGCCGCGGTGCTGGTGCTCACGCTGCTGGCCGGGCTTGTCTGGTATTTCCTGATCGACCCGGCCCGGGCCCTGTGGGTGATGGTCGCCATGCTGGTCGCGACCTGCCCGTGTGCCCTCGCCCTGGCGACGCCGGTGGCGCTCACCGCGACCACGGGGACGCTGACGCGCGACGGCGTTCTGCTGACCCGGGGCTCTGCGCTGGAGGTCCTGCCACGCGTCACCACCGTGTGTCTGGACAAGACGGGCACGCTCACCGACGGCCGGCCCCGGCGGGTGGCGACCGAGGTCCATGACCCGGCATTCGATCCCGAGCGCGCGCTGGCGTGGGCCGCGGCCCTGGAGCGGCATTCCGAACACCCCCTGGCGCGCGCGCTGGTCGCCGAGGCGGGCGGGCAGCCGGTCGCGGCCGGGGTCGAAAATCACCCCGGCGAAGGCCTGACCGGCACGATCGACGGGCATCACGTCGCCGTCGGCGGAGCGTCACTGATGCCCGCCGCACCGCCGACCGGTCCGAACACCACGCCCGACCCCCTGGCCTCACCGGTGTGGCTGGCGGTGGATGGGCGAGTGGTGGCGACCTTCTGGCTTGCCGACACCCCGCGCGCCGAGGCCGCGGCCTCGGTGCGGGCCCTGCAGGAGCGTGGCCTGCGGGTCATTCTGCTGACCGGCGACCGGCCCGAGGCGGCGGCGAGGTTCGCCGAGCGGCTCGGGATCACGGAAGCCCACGGCGGCCTGTCGCCGGACGACAAGCTGGCCCATGTGCGCGAACGTCAGGCACGTGGCGAGTGCGTGCTGATGGCGGGCGAGGGGGTCAACGATGCCCCCGTGCTGGCCGGGGCCGACGTATCCCTGGCCATGGGTGGCGGCAGCAGCCTGGCGCGCACCCGCGCGGACCTGGTGCTGCTGTCGGATCGCCTCGACCGCCTGCCGGGCGTGTTCGAGCGGGCCGGGGCGACGCGGCACGTGATTCGGCAGAACATCATCTGGGCCATCGGCTACAACGTCGTGGCCCTGCCCGTGGCCGCCTCGGGCATCCTGACTCCGTGGCTGGCCGCGCTGGGGATGTCGCTCAGTTCGCTGCTGGTGGTGGGCAACGCCCTGCGCCTGCGGCCGCCGCGCCCGCGTGACTCGACCTGAGCGCTCCCCGCGCGGGGTTTTGACGCCCGCGGCTGCCTCCGTACACTGGAGGCATGAACATCCTGTACCTGCTCATTCCGCTGGCCATGCTGTTCGCCCTGGTGGTCGGACTGCTGTTGCTGTGGGCGATCCGCTCCGGACAGTACGATGACCTCGAGGGGCCGGCCCACCGTATCCTGATGGACGACGATGACCCCAGAATTCCCACGCAGCCTCCGGCCAGCGGGTCCGGCGGGCGCGGGGCGGCGAAGGAGCGGCGTGAGGACGACGGGCAGGCCCCGACCTCCCGGCGCCCGGAGGAGGCCGGTTCGGGCGCGCGCGACGGCTGACCCCCTTGCGCCCGTCGCCGAACCGGCTTAATCTTGCCCCCGAAAACGTAATGGATGTTGAGGTGCCGTCATGCGTAACTGGTTTACCTTCGAGAATTTCCCGCTGACCTTCACGGCTGCGCTGATCATTTTCTCCTGGTTCAGCTTTTTCTCGGTGATCCTCTTCGGCTGAGGGGCTACCGAAAGACCGCTAACGCAAAAGCCCCCGGCGACGCGAATCGCCGGGGGCTTTTTCGATCACAACCCCTGCGAAAGGGCGCGGATCCGAGACTCAGTCAGCGAAGGCCGTACGGATCTTGCGGATCGCGGCATTCTCGATCTGCCGGATGCGTTCGGCCGAGACCCCGTATTCCGCCGCCAGCTCGTGGAGGGTCGCCTTCTTTTCGCCCATGTAGCGGCGCATCAGGATGTCGCGCGAACGCTCGTCCAGCTCTTCCAGGGTCTCGCCCAGACGCGAACTGTAATGCGCGTCCCAGTCGGCCTCCTCGGCCACCCGGGCGGGGTCGTCGCTCATGTCCTCCAGGCTCAGGCGCTGTGCCGGTGCGAGGGCTGTCCGTTCGTCGTCATCGTTTTCGGGAAGCGGATCGAAGCTGGTGTCCTGGTTGGCCAGACGGTTTTCCATCTCCCAGACTTCCGCCTCGCTGACGCCGAGGTCCTCGGCCACCGCGGAGACTTCCTCGCGGTTCATCCAGCCCAGGCGCTGCTTGGCGCTGCGCAGGTTGAAGAACAGCTTGCGCTGCGCCTTGGTGGTCGCGACCTTCACAATCCGCCAGTTGCGCAGGATGTATTCGTGGATCTCGGCACGAATCCAGTGAACGGCGAAGGACACCAGGCGCACGCCCTTGTGCGGATCGAACCGGCGTACCGCCTTCATCAGGCCCACGTTGCCTTCCTGGATCAGATCGCCCAGCGGCAGGCCGTAGCCCCTGTAGCCGCGGGCCACATGCACCACGAACCGCAGGTTGTGCAGAATCAGGCTGCGGGCGGCCTCGAGGTTGTTGCGCTCGTGCAGCTCCAGCGCGAGCTCGCGCTCCTGCTCGGCGTCCAGTACCTCGATCTGCGATACCGCCTGCATGTAATGATTGAGATCGCCCACCGGAACGGGCATGTCCGCGCGATGGGGCATCAGTGCCTGACTCATGGATTTGCATCCCTCCCTTCGTAACAGCTTCAACTTTAGCACTCAAACCATTCGAGTGCTAAACCCTCCGGGAGTTCCGCAATATGGGGTGTGCACCGCCGATTTCAACCCGGGGTCGGTCACGGGGATCACGGGGCATCCCGCAGGGCGTGTCCGCTGCCCAGACGTGCGCCCGCCCAGCCGAGGATAACCGCCGCCATGACCACGCCCAACGCAACCTCGGGGCCCGGTAAACGCAGGGCATAGTCGATATCGAAGGCCCCGGCGGCCGTCTCCAGCGGCTCGCGCGCCAGCCAGGTGCCGAGGTAGAGCAGGAGCACGGCGAACAGCCCCCCGCCCAGCCCGCCATAGACGCCCCCATAGAGCGACGGACGGCGCAGGAAGCGGTGGGTTGCGCCACTGATCCGCGCGATGGTGATCTCCTCGCGCCGCTCGCGCAGTTCGGACGCGCTGGCCAGGGCCAGCACCAGCAGGGCACCCAGGCCCAGCAGGCCGGCGACGATCGTGAGGACCCGCGTACCGAGCTGGTACAGAGCGTTGAGTTGGCGCACCCACTCGTCATCACTGACCAGCGTGGCGTCGGGGAGGCGCTCGGCCAGGGTCGCCTCCAGCCGTACGACGGTCTCGGGGTCGCTGCGCTCCGGCACCACGTCCAGGGTGTCCGGCAGGGGGTTGCCGTCCATCCAGTCGAGCAGGGCCGGATCGGCCAGGTCGGCGCGATAGTCCTCGAGGGCGCGTTCGGCCGGGACGGCCGTCACGCGGCCGACATCCGCGAGCCGCTCCAGCTCCCGCGCGTGCTCCTGCAGTGCGCCGGATTCGCCGGCTTCCAGATAGACCGCGATGCGCGGTTCATGGTCGACGTGCGCGGAGAGTGCCCGCGCATTGTCCAGCAGGACCCACAGGAATGCGGGAAGCGCCAGGATGAACCCCAGCACCGCGATGCTGATCAGGGACATGATCGGGGCCTGCAGCCGCCGTGCGAGGCTGCGCCGGGCGGCGTCCGCGTGGGCCTCGCGCCAGGCGCCCAGGCGGTCGCGCAGGGCCCGGGCGCGGTTCATGCGCCGGCCTCCTGGCGTGCGCGGGCCTCGATGCGCCCGTCCTCCAGATGCAGCACCGGATGCGGCATGCGTTCCACCAGCTCCTGGTCGTGCGAGGCCACCAGCGCGGTCATGCCGATCCGGTTGAAATCGGCGAACAGGGCCAGGATCTCGCGTGACAGTGCCGGGTCGAGGTTGCCGGTGGGCTCGTCCGCCAGCAGCAGGGACGGGCGATGGACGATCGCGCGGGCGATCCCGACCCGCTGCTGTTCCCCGGCCGAAAGGGTCTGCGGCCGTGCCCCCTCGCGCTGCAGCAGGCCCACCTTGTCCAGCGCCGCGCGCACCCGGCGGCGGATCTCGGGCCGCCGGTACCCCATGATCTCCAGCGGCAGGGCGATGTTGTCGTACACCGGGCGGTCATACAGCAGGCGGTGATCCTGGAAGACCAGTCCGATGCTGCGGCGAAACTGCGGGATGTCGCGCGCGGAGAGCTGATCGAGATCAAACCCGTTGACCCGCAGGCGGCCACGGGTCGGACGTTCCAGCCCGGCAATCAGGCGCAGCAGGGTACTCTTGCCCGCCCCGGACGGGCCGGTGATGAACGCCATCACCCCGGGGTCGATCTTCAGGCTGACCTGACTGAGGGCCTCGGAGTGGGAGCCGAACCGCTTGGTGACGCGCTGCAGAAAGATCATCGGCGGGTCAGTCGTCGTCCCGGCCGAGCAGGGCCCGTACGAAGCGGCGGGCGTCGAAGGGCTGCAGGTCCTCGGGCTTCTCGCCCACGCCAATGAAACGTACCGGCACGCCCAGCTGTTCCGCCAGGGCGAAGATCATCCCGCCCTTGGCAGTGCCGTCCAGCTTGGTGACGACGATGCCGGTCAGGCCCAGCGCCTCGTGGAACTGCTGCGCCTGGCTCAGGGCGTTCTGCCCGGTGCCGCCGTCCACCACCAGCAGAACCTCGTCCGGGGCCTGCGCGTCCAGCCGGCCCATCACCCGCTTGACCTTGCGCACCTCGTCCATGAGGTTGGTCTGGGTGTGCAGGCGCCCGGCGGTGTCGGCGATCATCACGTCGATACCGCGCGAGGTGGCGGCCTGCAGGCCGTCGTAGACGACCGACGCGGAGTCGGCGCCGGTGCCCTGGGCGATCACCGGCACCTCGTTGCGTTCGCCCCACTTCTGCAGCTGTTCCACCGCCGCGGCGCGGAAGGTGTCGCCGGCGGCCAGCATCACGGAGAAGTCGTCGGCGCGGAAGTGATGGGCCAGCTTGCCAATGGTCGTGGTCTTGCCCGCGCCGTTGATGCCCACCACCAGGATGGAGAACGGCCGACCCGGATCATCGGGCAGGGTCAGCGGTTCGGAGACCGGTTCCAGCACCTCGATCATCGCGTTTTCCAGCGCGTCCATCAGCGCCTCGGCGTTATCGAGCTCGCGCCGCTTCACCTCGCCGGTGATTCGGTCCATGATCTTCTGCGTGGCTTCCAGGCCGACGTCCGCCATCAGCAGGCGCTCTTCCAGCTCCTCGAAGAGTTCGTCGTCGATGCGCCGGCGGAACAGGCTGCCGAGATCGGCGTTGAGCACCTGGCCGGTTTTGGACAGGCCCTGGCGCAGGCGCTGGAACCACCCGCCGCGCGCCGGTTTTTCCTCGGCGGCCGGCGTGGCGTCGTTCGCGGAGTCTTCGGACTTTTTCTTTTTGCGGAAACCGAACATGCCGGGAGAGGTCTGTTGAGAGATGCATAATCTTAGGGAAACGCTGATCAATATGCACGTTCGCGCTCGAGTCGCTTTTGCGCGCGAACAAGGCGCGGCGACCGCCGTGCAGTCATTCTGCACAAGGGAGCCGCAACGCCGTGCGCGCGCAAAAGCGGCCGAGCCCCTTCGGGGTTGGCGCCCCGGGTTCCCCGATCCTGCGTTGCGCCGCTTGCGGGTAGAACCACTACCCGCTGCGCGACGCGCCTTGTCTCGGAAAACCCGGGGTGCCAACGCGAACGTGCATATTGATCAGCGTTTCCCTGGCACGAGGCAGGTTCACAACATGCGTGTTCGCGTCCCGGGGTTGGCCCCGTTGCTGTTTTGCCTGACGGCCCTGTTCGCGGCTCCCGCCGCGGCATCCGGTTCCATCACCGACAATGTTGTCGAGACCCGTCTGGACAACGGTCTGACCGTCCTGGTGCTGGAGGATCGGCGGGCGCCGGTGGTTTCCACCCAGATCTGGTACCGCGTGGGCTCGGCCGACGAATACGGCGGGGTCACCGGCATCTCGCACATGCTGGAACACATGATGTTCCGCGGCTCCGAGGCCTTCGAGCCCGGTGAATTCTCGCGCGTCGTGTCGCGCCTGGGTGGTCGCGAGAACGCCTTCGTCGGGCGCGACTACACCGGCTATCACCAGCTGCTGGGCAGCGACCACTGGGAGACCCTGCTGGAGATGGAGGCCGAGCGCATGCAGCACCTGCGCCTGACCGAGGAGGAATTCCTGCCCGAACGCGAGGTGGTGCGCGAGGAACGCCGCCAGCGCGTGGACGACCGGCCCAACGCGCGTCTGCGCGAGGCGTTCATGGCCGCGGCCTTTCATGCCGATCCCTACGGCCAGCCGGTGATCGGCTGGATGAGCGACATCGACGAGTACAGCGTGGAGGCCCTGCAGGACTGGTACGACACCTGGTACACCCCGGATAACGCGGTGGCCGCGGTGGTCGGGGACGTCGACGCGGAGGCGGTGGTGGCCGCCGCCGAACGCCATTTCGGCGACATCCCCGCCGGCCCGGGCGGGGAACGCCCGGCGCGCAGCGAACCGGCGCAGACCGGCGAGCGTCGCGTCACGGTGCAGGTGCCGGCCGAACTGCCCTACGTGATGATGGGCTGGAAGGCGCCGTCGCTGAACTCGCTGGAAGAGCCGGACGATGCCTATGCCCTGCTGGTGCTGGAGGGAGTGCTGTCCTCCGGCGAGGCCTCGCGGCTGGCCCGCGAGCTGGAGCGCGGCCGCGAGATCGCCGGCTCCGCCGCGGCCAGCTACAGCCCGTTCACCCGCCGTGACGGGCTGTTCATGCTGGGCGGGGTGCCGGCGGCGGACACCGATCCCGGGACGCTGGAAGCAGCCCTGCGCGAACAGATCGAGCGCCTGCGCGAGGAGCCGGTGGGCGAAGATGAGCTGGAGCGCGTGCAGGCGCGGGTCGTGGCGTCCGAGGTCTACGGCCGCGACTCGGTGCATGCGCAGGCGTCGCAGCTGGCGATGCTGGAGACGGTCGGCCTCGGCTGGCGCGAGCTGGGCGAGTTCGTCGAGCGGGTGCGCGCGGTCACCGCGGAGGATGTGCGCCGCGTCGCGCAGGAATACCTGGTGCCGGAGACCCTGACGGTGGGGATCCTGGATCCGCTGCCGCTGGACGAGCGCGAGTCGGAGGAACCGGCCGCCGAATATGGAGGTGAGCTGTGATTCGCTGGACAGGAGTGGTGCTGGCGGCGCTGTGCGCGGCGCCTGCGGCGGCGATGGAGATCGATCGCTGGGAAACCGACGAGGGCCTGCAGGTGTTGTTCGTCGAGGCCCCGGAATTGCCGATGGTGGACCTGCGCCTGACCTTTGATGCCGGTGCGGCGAGGGACGGCGAATTGCCGGGGCTGGCGCGCATGACCAGCCGGAGCCTGCGTCACGGCACGACGGAGATGGATGCCGATGCGCTGGCCGAGCGTTTCGAGTCCGTCGGTGCCCGCTTCAGTACCAGCTCGCAGCGGGACATGGCCGTGGTCTCGCTGCGCAGTCTCACCGAGACGGACTGGCTCGACACCGCGATGGAAACCCTGACCACGGTGCTCGCGGAACCCGCCTTCCCCGAGGGCGACTTCGACCGGGCGCGGCGCCAGGCCCTGCTGGGACTGCAGCGGGAGCGTCAGGAGCCGGACAGCGTGGCCGCGCGGCGTTTCCACGAGCTGGTTTACGCCGATCATCCGTACGCCAACTGGCCGGCGGGGGATCGCGAGAGCCTGGAGGCGCTGAGCCCCGAGGACGCGCGCGGCTTCTTCGAGCGGTATTACACGGCGCGCAACGGCGTGCTGGCGATCACCGGCGGCGTGGATCGCCGGCAGGCCGAAGCTCTGGCGGCGCGGGTCTCGCAGGCCCTGCGGCCCGGTGAACCGGCCGAACCGCTGCCGCCGGTGCCGCCGCTGGAGGGTGCGGTGACGGAGCATGTCCCGTTCCCCTCGGAGCAGGCGCACATCCGCATCGGCGCACCGGCCCTGCGGCGTGGTGACGATGCCTATTACCCGCTGACCCTGGGCAACCACGTCCTGGGCGGAGGTGGCTTCACCTCGCGTCTGTTCCGCGAGCTGCGCAGCGAGCGCGGACTGGCCTATTCCGTCAGCAGCGGGTTCGGGTCGCGCGCCGCGGAGGGACCGTTCAGCGTCTCGATGCAGACCGGCACCGAGCAGACCGCCGAGGCGGTGGAAGCCCTGCACGAGCAGATCCGGCGCTGGCATGCCGAGGGCGTGGAGCCGGCCGAGCTGGAGGCCTCGCGCGCCAACGTGGTCAACGGTTTCCCGCTGCGCCTGGCCTCCAGCTCGGGGATCGTGTCGCATCTGGCCCTGATCGGTTTCTACGATCTCGGCGCGGACTATCTGACGCACTACCCCGCACGGATGGAAGCGGTGACGCTGGACGACGTGCAGCGGGCCATACGGGAACGGGTCGATCCGCAGGCCCTGGTCACGGTGATCGTCGGTGGCGAAGAACCGTAGGCGCGGGGCGGGGGCCGCGGGGCGGCGTGGCCACGAGTCCCGGGTCCGCATCATCGGCGGCGCGTGGCGGCGGCGCTGGCTGTCGGTGGCCGACGTGCAGGGCCTGCGTCCTACCGCCGACGCCCTGCGCGAGACCCTGTTTAACTGGCTACAGCCGCATCTGCCCGGTGCGCGGGTGCTGGACCTGTACGCCGGTACCGGGGCCCTGGGGTTCGAGGCGGCCTCGCGCGGGGCGCAGTCGGTGCTGCTGGTGGAGCGCGACCGGCGTGCCGTCGCGCGGCTGCAGCAGGCCGTCGAAGAGCTGGGCGCCAGCGGCGTGGAGGTGCGCTGTGCCGATGCGGCGCGTCTGCTGGAGGCGGGCCCGGACGCCGCCGCCCCGTTCCACGTGGTGTTCCTCGACCCACCGTTCGAGCGCGACCTGCTCGCCCCGGCACTGCGCACCCTGGCGGGCGGGGGCTGGCTGGCGCCCGGGGGGCGCGTGTATGTCGAGCTGGAAGCCCATCGCGACCCGGCGGAGGTGACGGGGGCGCAGTGGCACATCCTGCGCGAGCGCACCGCCGGACAGGCCCGCGGGCTGCTGCTGGAGCCGGCGGAGCCGCTTTTTTGCAGTGCCCCGGGGCATTCGCTACCGTAGGATCATCCGTTCAAGGCATTTCCATCCGCGTGCGGGGCCGGCGTCAGCGTCCCACGACCCGGCCGCCACGCTACCCATGCAAAAGGGGAGTCATCCATGGATGAATCATCCACTCCCGGTCTGTCCCAGACCCGCGTCCGCGGTTTCGGGGTCATCTGCAGTCCGGTCTTCATCATCGCCAGCATCATCATCGTGGCCTTCGTGGTTTTCGGAGCGGCGTTTTCCGAGACGGCCGAAGGTCTGTTCGTGCAGACGCGCGACGGCATCTCCCGTTACCTCGGCTGGTACTACATGCTGGTGGTGACGGTCTTCCTGATCTTTGCCCTGTACCTGATGTTCAGCCGCTATGGCGGGGTGCGTCTGGGCGATCAGTTCGAGGCGCCGCGTTTCAGTTACGCGTCCTGGTTCGCGATGCTGTTCTCCGCCGGCATGGGCATCGGGCTGCTGTTCTTCTCCATCGCCGAGCCGATGTACCACTACATGTCGCCGCCGCATGCCGAGGGTGAATCCAGCGCGGCGGCGATGGAGGCGATGCGCTACACCTTCTTCCACTGGGGGCTGCACGCCTGGGCGATCTACATCATCGTGGGCCTGTCGCTGGCGTATTACGCTTACCGGCACAATCTGCCGCTGCTGATCCGCTCCTCGCTGTACCCGTTCATCGGCGACCGCATCTACGGCCCGTGGGGACACCTGGTCGACATCCTTGCGCTGTTCGGGACGATGTTCGGGGTCGCGACCTCGCTGGGCCTGGGCGTCATGCAGATCAACTCGGGCCTCAACTTCGTCTTCGGCATCGAGGAAAGCACGCTGAACCAGGTCGTGCTGGTCGCGATCATCACCCTGATCGCGGTGGGTTCCGTGGCCCTGGGCGTGGATCGCGGGATCAAGCGGCTGTCAAACTTCAACATCGGCCTGAGCGTGGTGCTGATCGCGCTGCTGCTGGTGCTCGGGCCCACGCTGTTCATCCTGCGGACCCTGGTCGAATCCACCGGCGTCTATGTCCAGAACCTGCCCGCGATGAGCCTGTGGGCCGATACCATCGAGGATTCCGGCTGGGCCACGACCTGGACCATCTTCTACTGGGGCTGGTGGATCTCCTGGGCGCCGTACGTCGGCATGTTCATCGCGCGGGTCTCGCGCGGGCGCACCATCCGCGAATTCGTGACCGGCGTGCTGCTGGCGCCGACCGCGGCCGGGTTCGTCTGGCTGTCGGTGTTCGGCGGCACGGCCATGGGCTTCCAGCTCGAAGGCGTGGCCGACGTGGCCGGGCAGGTCTCGGAGCAGATGGAGACCGCACTGTTTCTGACCATCGAGGCCCTGCCGATGCTGGACTGGATGGCGATCGCGGTGATGAGCGCGGCAACCCTGCTGATCGTCACCTTCTTCGTCACCTCCTCGGACTCCGGTTCGCTGGTGATCGACACCCTGGCCTCGGGTGACGTGCGCAATCCCACCGTGACCCAGCGCGTGTACTGGGCCGTGGCCGAAGGGGTCGTGGCCTCGGTGCTGCTGGTGGCCGGGGGGCTGGGCGCGCTGCAGGCGGTGGCGATCAGTGTCGGCCTGCCGTTCTCCATCGTGATGCTGATCATGATGGTGGGGCTGTACCGCTCGCTGCAGCAGACCGAGGCCGTCACGCCCAGTCGCTACCAGCGCGAGGCACCGCCGCCGCACACCCTGTTCGGCTACACCGAAGACCTCGACGAGAAGATCCGCTAGGAGGCATCGATGTCACAGGTGGCACTGCTGGGCTGCGGGCTGATGGGAACCCCCATGGGCCTGCGGCTGATGGAGGCGGGGTTCCCGTTGCAGGCGTACAACCGTACGCCGGCGCGGGCCGAGGATCTGGTCCGCGCCGGCGCGACCGTGTATTCGACCCCCGACGGGGCGGTGCAGGGGGCGGACTGGGTGGTTCTGATGCTCAGTGATGCACGGGCCATCGAGGCCGTGCTCGCCGATCTTTCCCCGGGAACGGTCGACGGGCGCTGTTTCATCCAGATGGGCACCATTCTGCCGGCCGAGAGCCGGGTCCTGGGCGAGCGCGTGCGCGCGGCGGGCGGTTGCTACGTGGAGGCCCCGGTGCTGGGGTCCATCCCCGAGGCGCGGGAGGGCCGGCTGCTGATCATGGCCGGCGCCGAGCATGACGTGGACGTGGAGCGGGCCGCCCCGGTGCTGGAAGCGCTGGGCAGTACCGTCCGGCACGTGGGTGCGACCGGCCAGGGGGCGGCGCTGAAGCTGGCCTTCAATCAGCTGATCGCCAGCCTCACGGCGGCATTCTCCCTGAGTCTGGGGCTGGTGCGGCGCGAGGGTGTGGAAGTCGACACCTTCATGGAGATCCTGCGCGAAAGCGCCCTCTACGCACCCACCTTCGACAAGAAGCTGGACAAGATGTGCTCGGGGGACTTCGGCACCGCCAACTTCCCGGTCAAGCACCTGCTGAAGGACGTGCGCCTGACCCATCAGGCAGCCGCCGACGCGGGGCTGTCCGATCCCTGGTTGCCATTGCTGGCGGATCTGCTCGAACAGGCCGCCGATCGGGGGCTGGGCGATGCCGACTACTCGGCCATCTATTCGTCCATCGTGCCGGAGGCCGGCAACCGCAGCTGACCCGCGTCAGCGCACTTCGGCGAGCAGCTGCTGTGCCATGCGATCGGCCTGCGAGCCGTAGCCGCCGCCGAACAGGTGGTCGTGGTTGAGGATGTGGTACAGGTTGTACAGCGTCCGGCGGGTGGCATAGCCCGGATCCAGCGGCCGCTGTTCGGCGTAGGCCGCGAAGAAGTCCCGCCCGGGGTGGCCGAACAGCTCCATCATCGCCAGGTCGGCCTCCGGGTCGCCGTAATAGGTGGCCGGGTCGAACAGCGTCGGCCGGCCGTCGCCGAGGAAGTCCCAGTTGCCGCTCCACAGATCGCCGTGCAGCAGGGACGGCTGCGGGCGGTAGTCGGTGAAGAAGCCGTCCAGGCGTTCCTCCAGCTCGGCCAGGGTGTCCAGACGCCCGCGTGGGGCCCCGCGGTCGCGGGCCAGGCGACGCTGGAATCCCAGGCGCTCCTCGCGATAGAAATCCACCCAGTCCGCATGCGGCCGATTGGACTGCGGCGTGGATCCGATGAAATTGTCCTCGTCGAGGCCGAAGCGGCTGGCGGTATGCCCGTGCATGTCCGTGATGCCACGCGCCAGCGCCACCGCGTCGCGCGGGCCGCCCAGGTCCAGGTCCTCGATGATCAGGAAGCGGGCCCCGCCGGCCTCGCCGGTGCCGATGACCTCCGGGATCTTGAGCACCTCGCAGCGCTGCAGCTCGGTCAGCCCGCGGGCCTCGGCGGCGAACATGCCGGCGTGGTCGCCACGGTTGAGCTTGACGAAGAAACGGCGGCCGTCGGTGCCCTCCAGACGCAGGGCCTGGTTGATGGAGCCGCCGGAGCGCGCGCTGCGGCCTGTCGCCTCGAACGGCACTCCGGTATGGTCCGTGATGCACCGGGCCAGGGCGGCGGTCAGGTCGTCGTCCCGTGCGCTGCTTCGCGTCATGCGTCTGTCTCCCGTGGCGGATGTGGCTGACAGGTTAACCACTACACACCCCGAACGTCAGGAGTCCCGAGATGGCCTTCCGCAAACTGGAACCGCTGTGCGACAAGATCGGGGCGGACCAGATCCGCGCCGTGATCGACGAGTTTTACCGCCGGGTGTCGGCCGATCCCCGGATCGGGCACCACTTCGAGCGCATCGAGGATTTCGAGGATCACGTGCGCCGGATCAGCGATTTCTGGTACCAGAACCTGGGCGGGCGTCTGGAACAGCCTCCGACCATCGACATGGTGGGCAAGCACGCGCCGCTGAAGCTGACCGAAGACGATCTTCAGGCCTGGATGGAGCACTTCCGCGCGACCACCGACGAGATGCTGGATCCGGCGCACGCGAAGGAATGGCAGCAGCTGGCCGAGGGTATCGCCAGCCGCATGCGTCAGGACATCCTGACCGGCTGAGGCGGCGTCAGCAGGGGTCCGCGCCGCCGCCGGGAAAGCCGCAGTAGCCGCGATTCAGGGCGATGTCGTCCCCGCCGTGCACCTCGCGCAGATGGGCCTGACGGGCCTCGGCCAGGTGCGATTCCGCGGTGACCGGGTACAGCAGGCTGGCCATCGACGGCGGTTCCTGGCCGAGACGCACGGCGTACAGGATGCGGTAGGCGTACACCCGGCGGATGTACTTGCGGGTCTCGGAGAACGGGATCAGTTCCGCCCAGATGTCCGCATCCAGGGTCTCGCCGTCTTCCGGCAGCCATTGCCGGACCCGGTGGGCCCCGGCGTTGTAGGCGGCGGTGGACAGCAGCCCGTGGCCGCCGAAGCGCTCCTGATTGCGCCCGAGATAGTAGGTGCCCAGGCGGGCATTGTTCGCGGGCTCGAGGATGTCCCAGTCGGAATTCACCTGCACGCCCGCGGCCGAGGCGATGTTGCGCCCGGTGGCCGGCATGATCTGCATGATGCCCAGTGCGCCCGCGTGTGAACGCACGTCATGCAGGAATGCGCTCTCCTGGCGCGCGACCGCCATGGCCCAGGCCGGATCAATGCCCTGATCGCGGGCGCCGGCAACGATCAGATCGTCGAAGGCCAGCGGAAAGCGCAGTTCGACATCGTCCCACTGGCGTGCGCGGGCCACGGTGAAGATCGCCCGGTCGTGCCAGCCCCATTCGGCGAACTCGTGTGCCGCGGCCACCCGCTCGTCGTTGTCCATGCGCGCGACCGCGTGCTGCCATTCGCGCCGCGCTTCGGCGTGGCGATCCAGCCGCAGCAGTTCGCGCATCCGCAGCATCGCGGGCTGGTTGCGCACGCGCACCCGCAGGCCGTTGTCCAGATCCGCGCGCCGATGCCCGATACGGTAAGGCTGTTCGATCCGGTCGGCGGCGAGAAAACCGTGGAAATTGCGTTCGGTGGCGGCCCGCTCGTAGTGATCGCGGGCGCTGTCCGCATTGCCCAGGGCCTCTTCGGCGCGCGCGAACCAGTAGCGCCACTGGGCCTCTTCGCGGGTCTCTTGCGGCATGGCACGGACCGCGTCGCGCACGGTTTCCCAGTCCCCCGCCCGCAGGGCCACGCGTACCTGCCACTGGCGCAGCTGGGCGTCGAAGACCTCTTCGTCCAGTCCGGCGAGGAACTCGGGGGCCTCGTCGCGGTAGCGCACCGCCAGGCGCAGGCCCAGGGCGTGGGCCACCGCGTTGCGGCCGTCGCTATCCAGGGTCGCCGGGCCGTTCGCGGCCCGCTCCTGCCAGGCGTCCAGGGCGGCGTCCAGGTCGGAACGGACCCAGCGTTTCCAGGCGTCTTCGGCCATGGGGCCGGCCTGCGGGTGGTCGCCGGCGTCGAAGTCGGCCCGGGCGACCCGACGCGGCCGTTCCCGGAGGTTGAGCCAGCGCTCGGCCCAGGCTTCGTCGTCACGGTCGAGGTAGCGGCGCAGGTAGCGGGCCAGCCCGGTCTGGCCGGCGTCCATGGCGAGGGCGAAGCGCTGCATCGCCAGTTCACTGGTCAGGCCGTCGGCATCCCGCCAGGTGTCCAGAGCCGGGTCACAGGCCGAGGGCCGCGAATGGCCGTGCAGCCAGATCGACTCGATGTCCTCCAGCGCGGCGTCGTCCTCGCCTCGGTCCAGCAGGGCCTGGCGGCGATGGCAGTCCTGGGTCACCCCCATGGAACGCTGGTCGTCGACCATCTCCAGCAGGGTATCCCATTCGGATTCCTCGCCGAGATGGCGCAGGTAGTTGGCGTACAGGCGGTCGGCCAGCGGGGTATCGCCGTGATGCTCGAGGAATTCCCGCACCGCGTCGGGTTCTGCCCGCCCAAGGTCACGGGCGAGGCGGCGGTAGTCGAGATACGGTGCGAGGGGGTAATCGGCCAGGGTCTCGCGCGCGCGCTCGAACGCCTCGGTGTGGCCGCGATTGAGCGCCCGTTCGGCGGTGACGAACAGGCCGCGCTCGAAGGCGTAGCGAGTTTCTTCCGCGCCGGAACCGGAGTCTGCCGCAGAAGGGCCGCCGACCAGCAGGGTCAGGACCATGGCGAAGATCGTGCCGGGGCCGCCGGCGATCAGCCGCTGACGAATGCGCATGCCTGTGTCTCCTGAGCCTCCGCGTATTCCAACATCATCCGTCAGGTCCGGCGGGCTGGCAATCCCCGCGCCCGTGTTTTGCGCGGCATGACGCGCAATGCCGCCCGATCAGTCGGAAAGCAGCAGGGTCTCGCCGCGGTCCAGCCCGTCGAGGGTCCAGGAGGCGACGCGGTAGCGCACCAGGCGCAGGGTGGGGTGGCCGACCGTCGCGGTCATCCGCCGGACCTGACGGTTGCGCCCTTCGTAAAGGGTGATCGCAAGCCAGCGGGTGGGGATGTGGCGGCGAAAGCGCACCGGCGGGTCGCGTTCCGGCAGGTCCGGTGGGTCCATACGGTCGACCTTCGCCGGCAGGGTGAGTCCGTCGCGCAGTTCGACCCCGGTGCGCAGGGCCTCCAGCGCGGCCTCGTCGGGCTCGCCTTCCACCTGCACCCAGTAGGTCTTGCCCGCGGAGTCGGGGCCGGGGCGGGTGATGCGGGCGTTCAGAGCGCCATCGTCGGTGAGCACCAGAAGGCCCTCGGAATCGCGGTCCAGACGTCCGGCCGGGTGCACGCCGGGCAGGTCGATGTAATCGGCCAGGGTGGGACGGCCCTCGCGGTCGGTGAACTGGCTGAGCACGCCCCAGGGCTTGTGGAGCAGCAGGATCCGGCTCATGTCAGTCGCAGCGCAGGGTCACCCGGTCGGCGAAATGGCGCCCGAGGTTCTCCTCGGGCTCCGCGCCATAGTCCAGGGCCATGGCGCGGGCGACCATCGCCGGGTCGGGCCGTGGCCGGTCGACCTCGACTTCGCATTCCGGTGCCCCGCGCACCTGCGGAGGGCGTTCGTCAGGGTGCAGGATCTCGATGAAATAGGTGGGATCAAAGACGCGGTAAGCCACCGGCGTCCGCGCCGGGTCGGGCGCACCCTCGAGCGCCAGGGTGAAGCGGTATTCCAGGGTGTCTCCGTCCTTTTCCATCCGCGCCTCGCCCTCCGGCCGCACCTCGATCGCGTGGCCTTCGGCCTCGAAGTGCGTGTACCAGTCGTATTCCTCCAGATTGTCGAGGATCTCGCGCGCCAGCGCGTTCAGGCGCTCGACGTCGCTGTCGCCCTCCTGGTGGGCCAGGGCGTCTTCGTGGAGGTATTCGGAGTACATCGGGTCGAATTGCCACAGGTGATGCATGCGCACCAGCTGGCCGGTGGCGTCGCGCTCGAAATCGACCTCGAGATCGATCCAGGCGTGCGGATGGGCGGCTGCGGTGCCGGGCAGGCCGGCCGTCGCGGCCAGCAGCAGGAATGCGGCAAGGCGCGTCGCCAGGCGCGGTTGAATGCGGACCGGGTTCATGCCGGGATGGCCTCCGGGGTCGGGGCGGCCACATGCAGCAGCCGCTCGTGGTAGTCGGGGTGCACGCCGAGGTCATGCAGCCGGGCGTGTATGTCACTGACCGGTCCGCGCGGCTGCAGTTCGGCGGGCAGATCGGAACCCCGGGGGAGTCCCGGGACGTCGTCCACCAGACCGGTCAGCCGGCGCGACAGGCGCAGGCGTTCGGGATCGGCGGCGATCGCCTGCGCGAGGGCGGTGGCGCGGCGCAGGTTGCAGCGGCGAACCGCGTCGGGATCGGCAAGCACGCTTTCCAGGTCACCCAGGCGGCGCAGGATGCGGGCCGCTCCGCGCGGCCCCAGTCCGTGGATGCCCGGGATGTTGTCGCTGCGGTCACCGGCCAGAGCCAGCAGGTCGGCCACCTGGTCGGGGCGCACGCGCAGGCGTTTCTCGAGGGCCCGGCGGTCCATGGGCCGGCCGCGTTCCGGGTCGTGCAGGTGGTCCCGGTCGCCGAGGATGGTCTGTGCCAGATCCTTGTCGGCGCTCATCACCGCGACCGGCAGTCCCGCCGTGCGCGCGTTGCGGGTCAGGGTGGCGATCAGATCGTCGGCCTCGTATTCGGGGTGTGAGAAGCGGGCCAGCCCGAGGGCGTCCAGCAGCTCGCCGATCCGCTCGAACTGAGCCCGCAGTTCGGGGGGTGCCGGCGGACGATGGGCCTTGTACCCGGGGTCGAGGCGGTGGCGGAAACCGCGCCGCAGCGAGGTGTCGAAACAGAAGCCCAGCGGCCCCGGGGCACGCCGTGGCAGCCACTGGCACAGGGAGTGGACGAAGCCGTGCAGCGCACCGCCGGGCCGGCCCTGCGGGTCGGGATCGAGGCCGCGCGCGAACCAGGCGCGGAACACGAAGATGCTGGTGTCCACGACCGTGCAGGTCGGGGTGGCCACGGGTTCACTGCAGGCGTTCAAGATCCTTCCGGATGCCGGCGATGGAACGCTCGAGATCCGCCTGTTCGTCGGCCTGGAGATCCAGTTCCACGATGCGTTCCATGCCCCCCTGGCCGAGGATGCAGGGGACGCCGGTGGCGACATCGCGCTGGCCGTATTCGCCGTCCAGCAGCGCGACCGTGGGCAGGACCCGGCGCCGGTCGAGGGCGATCGCCTCGACCATCTCGGCGATCGCCGCGGCCGGGGCCGCATAGGCGCTGGAGGTCTGCTTGAGGGCGAGGATCTCGGCGCCGCCGTGGCGGGTGCGCTCGACGATGGAGTCGAGGGTTTCGCGGTCGAGGAACCGGTCCAGCGGGATGCCGTTGACATGCGAGTAGCGCAGCAGCGGGACCATGGCGTCGCCATGCCCGCCCAGCACCAGGGCCTGGATGTCGTGCACCGACAGGCCGGTCTCCAGCGCGATGAAGGCGGCCATGCGCGAGGTGTCCAGCACGCCCGCCTGGCCCATGATCCGGTCGCGGCTCCAGCCGGTCTGCTGCGCCGCGCGCCAGGTGAGCACGTCCACCGGATTGGAGACCACCAGCAGGCGGCTGTCGGGGGCGTGGCGCCGGACCTGGTCGAGGATTTCGTCGAGGATCGCGACGTTCTTGTCGAGGACATCGGAGCGCGACATGCCCGGCTTGCGTGGCAGCCCGGCGGTGATGATCACCAGTTCCGCACCGGCGATGACGTCCGCCTCGTGGGAACCGGTCAGGCGGGTGTCGAAGCCCAGCAGGGGCGCGGTCTCCTGGATATCCAGTGCGGCCCCGGCGGCGGTCCCTTCATGGACATCCAGCAGCGCGATCTCGCGGGCGAGGTCACGGCGGGCAAGGAACTGCGCGGTGGATTCCCCCACCCGCCCGGCTCCGACGATGGCGATCTTCTGCATGGCCTGCGCTCCTCGGACTGTGTGTTCAGGTTCGCGCCACGCCGCTGTCGCGGGCCGCCCGGGCCACCGCCTCCGGGATGGTCTCGATCAGGCGCGGATCGAACGGCGTGGGCAGGATGTAGTCCGGTCCGAACTCCAGGTGGTCGCGGCCGTAGGCGTCCAGCACGCTCTGCGGCACCGGTTCGCGCGCCAGGTCGGCGATCGCGTGGGTGGCCGCGACCAGCATGGCGTCGTTGATGCGCCGGGCGCGCACGTCCAGCGCCCCGCGGAAGATGAACGGGAATCCGAGCACGTTGTTGACCTGGTTGGGGTAGTCGGAGCGGCCGGTCGCCATGATCAGGTCGTCCCGGGTCTCGCGGGCCAGGTCCGGCTGGATCTCCGGGTCCGGATTGGACAGGGCGAAGATCACCGGGTTCGGCGCCATGCTCCGCAGCATGTCCGGGGTCAGGATGTCCGGGCCGGACAGCCCGATGAACACGTCCGCGTCGCGGCAGGCGTCCTCCAGCGTGCGGTCCTCGGTGTCCACCGCGAAGATCTGCTTGTGTTCATTGAGGTCTTCACGGTGGCTGTGGATTACGCCATTGCGGTCGACCATGTGGATGAGGTGCTTGCTCGCACCCAGGCGCACCAGCAGCTGCATGGATGCGATGCCGGCAGCTCCCGCGCCCACGCAGACGATCCGGGCGTCGGCCAGGTTCTTGCCCTGGATGGACAGGGCGTTGAGCAGGCCGGCGGCGGTGATGATGGCCGTGCCGTGCTGGTCATCGTGGAACACCGGGATGTCCAGGCGTTCGCTCAGGCGGCGTTCGATCTCGAAACAGTGCGGCGCCGCGATGTCCTCGAGGTTGATGCCGCCGAAGCCGCCGGCGATGCGCGCCACGGTATTGATGAAGTCCTCGGGCTGGGCGGCGTCGACCTCGATGTCGAACACGTCGACCCCGGCGAAGGTCTTGAACAGCACGCCCTTGCCCTCCATCACTGGTTTGGAAGCCAGCGCGCCGGTGTTGCCCAGGCCGAGAACCGCGGTGCCGTCGGTGATCACGGCCACCAGGTTGCCCTTGCCGGTATAGCGGTAGACCTCGTCGGGGTTGTCGGCGATGGCGCGCACCGGGGCCGCCACGCCGGGCGAATACGCCAGCGACAGGTCGTCCTGCGTGGCGGTGGGCTTGGTGACGTGGATGGCCAGTTTCCCGGCCGGTTCGCGGGCGTGGTAGTCGAGGGCGCGCTGGTTGAAATCGTCGGACATGATTGCGAACGGGCCTTGTGCGGGCGGTGGGTTCAGTTGACCGGGTGGGTCGGCAGATCATTGCGGTCGCGGGCTGCCTCGTACAGCGGTCGTACCTCGTCGGCCAGCCGGGCGAGCTCGCGCTGGCGCCCTTCCGGCGCCGGGTGGGTGCTGAGGAACACCGGGTGGCGGCTGTCGCCGGACTGCTCGGCCATCTTGCGCCACAGCGCCGGGGCGGCGTCGGGGTCGTAGCCGGCGCGGGCCGCCAGTTCGATGCCGATCTCGTCGGCTTCGGTTTCCATGCGCCGGCTGTGGGGCAGCTGCACCGCCAGCACCGCGCCCAGCGCGGCGCCGGTCAGCGCCAGCTCGGAGCGGTCGCCGGTGATGGCGAAGCCGGTGACCGCCAGATTGGAGGCCATCGCCACCGACATCTTCTCGGCGCTGTGGGCGGACAGGGCATGGCCGATCTCGTGGCCGATGATCTGCGCCAGTTCGTCGTCGGTCAGTTCCAGCTGCTCGATGATGCCCGAGTAGATCGCCATCTTGCCGCCGGCCATGGCGAACGCGTTGAGGGTGTCCGGCGCCTCGATGACCGCGATCTCCCAGTCCCAGTCCGCGGTTTCGGGGCGGTACTCGATGGCCTGTGCCACGACCCGGCCGGTGATGCCGTGGACCCGTTCGGTCATCTCGGGATCGGTGTTGATCCGCCCCTCCTCGCGCGCGCCGGACAGCATTTCGACGTAGGCCTCGCGCGAGGCGTCGATCGCCTGGTTTTCGGAGACCAGCATTAGCTGGGAGCGCCCGGTCACCGGGTTGGTGGTGCAGGCGGGCAGGCCCAGGGCCATGCCCAGCACGGCGATCAGGGCCAGTACCGGCAGACGCCGGCGCAGCGGACGGAACAGCGAGTTCATGCGTGACCAGTTCATGCGGTTTCTGCCTGCAGGACCCGCGGGGTCGCGGGATAATGACACCCCTTCAGCATACACCCTGCGGGCCGCGGAGCGGAGCCCGCACGCAAACGAGGGCACCCCGAAGGATGCCCTCGCCGGATCGGCCACGCCGGCGGGACCGATGGGCCGCCGCCTGCCTGCGGGGCCGCGTGATGCGACCTCGCGCGGGACTTCAGAACGCGAAGCGGCGCTTGAACTTGTCCACCTGGCCGGCGGTGTCGACGATCTTCTGCTTGCCGGTATAGAACGGATGGCACTGCGAGCAGACGTCCAGGTGCATCTCGTCCTGACTCAGGGTGGAACGGGTCGTGAACTTCGTGCCACAGGTGCAGATTACGTTGACTTCGCGGTATTGGGGATGGATCTCGGCTTTCATGGTCGACTCACGCGTGTTCGGGCGAAAAGTGCGCTAGCATAGCCGCCTCCTGTGGCCGGGCGCAAGTCGACGGCGGTCTTCGCGGGGGGTGGCCGGGATCCGGACGTGCTGTCGGGCGATGCGAACAACTCGTTGTCTTGCGGGACGTTCCAGCGGGGCGTACGTTTTGCGCGAAACCGGTCGGTTCGCGTCCGAGCACGTTCCCGTCATCGCGAGTCGCGAAGCGATGTGGCGATCTCCATCCGAAGCCACCTGTTCCTGCATGCAGGCAGCTTCGGCCGATTGCCACGTCGCCTTCGGCTCCTCGCAATGACGGGGCGGGGGCTCCGCGACTCGCGATGGCGGGAACCAGCCCGCAGGCGAACAGGGCCGGCGGGTCGCCCTCCGCAAGGGTACGGGCAAGTCGTTGTCTTCAGCGGTGTTCCGGCGGACTGCGCGAGTTTTCCCCGAAACCTGTGGAAAACTTTGTGGATGAACTGTCACTGGATGGCGCCGGTGGCTTGCTGAGGCGCAGGACTCTGGATTGGTCAGTTTTTATCCATGCTTTGTATATTTTTGAAAATAAAGAGTTCTTTTTATGTCAATGGGCCCGGGCCCGGTGCTGCCCGGGGTCGGGGCCGGGGTGAAAGGACGGGAGTCGCGTTGTGAATAACATGTCCGCATTGTCAAGTGCAGTGCCGCAGGTCGGCTTTGTCAGCCTTGGCTGCCCCAAGGCGCTGGTCGATTCCGAGCGCATCCTGACCCGGCTGCGTGCCGAGGGCTACGGGATTGTCGGGGACTACACCGGTGCGGACCTGGTGGTGGTGAATACCTGCGGTTTCATCGACGAGGCCGTGGAGGAATCGCTGGGGGCGATCGGCGAGGCCCTGGCGGAGAACGGGCAGGTGATCGTGACCGGCTGCCTGGGCAAGGATGCCGAGACCATCCACGAGCGCCACCCGGACGTGCTGGCGGTCACCGGGCCGCATGCCTACGAGGACGTGGTCACGGCGGTGCACGAGCACCTGCCGCCGCCGGCGGGCACCTTCGAGACCCTGGTGCCACCGGAGGGCATCCGCCTGACCCCGCGTCACTACGCCTATCTCAAGGTCTCCGAGGGCTGCAATCACCGCTGCAGCTTCTGCATCATCCCCGGCCTGCGCGGCGACCTGGTCAGTCGCTCGATCGGCGAGGTGCTGGCGGAGGCCGAGCGCCTGGCCGAGGCCGGTGTGCGCGAGATCCTGGTGATCTCGCAGGACACTTCCGCCTACGGCGTGGACGTGAAATATCGTACCGGCTTCCACGGCGGGCGCCCGATCCGCTCGGATATCGCGCACCTCGCCGAGGCCCTGGGGCAGCTGGGCATCTGGGTGCGGCTGCACTACGTCTATCCCTATCCGCATGTGGACCGGCTGATCCCGCTGATGGGGTCCGGCGAGGAGGGCGGGCTGCTGCCCTATCTGGACATGCCGCTGCAGCACGGCCACCCGCGGGTGCTCAAGGCCATGCGTCGTCCGGCCGCGGCGGAGAAGGTGCTGGAACGGATCGCCGACTGGCGTACGCGACGTCCCGATCTGACGCTGCGTTCGACGTTCATCGTGGGCTTCCCCGGAGAGACCGAGGCCGAGTTCGAGACCCTGCTGGACTTCCTGCGCGAGGCGCAGCTCGACCGCGTCGGGGCCTTTGCCTATTCGCCGGTGGACGGGGCCGAGGCCAATGCCCTGCCGGACCCGGTCCCGGAGGCGGTGCGCGAGGAGCGTCTGGCGCGTTTCATGGAGGTGCAGGCGGAGATCAGTGCCGAGCGCCTGCGCCGTCGGGTGGGCACGCAGCCGGTGGTGCTGGTCGACGGCACCGACGAACACGGAGTCGTGGTCGCGCGTTCGGCCGCGGAGGCGCCGGAGATCGACGGGGTGATCCGCGTGCCGGATGCCGACCCCGACTCGGTGGAGGCGGGGGACTTCATCGAAGTGCGGGTCACCGCCGCCCGCGAGCACGACCTGATCGCCGAGGTCGCCGACCCGGACGAGTGACCGGGGCGGCCTCGCTCGGCGGTCGTGTTCAGCCGCCGTTGCGCTTCGGGGCCACCGGTTCCGGCGTGGCGTCCCAGATCTTCTCCGCGTAGTCGCGCACCGTGCGGTCAATGGAGAAGTAGCCCATGCGCGCGATGTTGGTGAGCGCCGCGGCGTTCCAGCATTCCGGCTGGGCATACAGCGCGTCGGCCCGCTCGCAGGCCTCGCGGTAGGCGGGGTAGTCGGCGAGCACGAAGAACGGGTCCTGGTGGCGCAGATAGTGCCCCAGTTCCGCATGGGTGGCGTTGTCGTCGCAGGTGAAATAGCCCTGCTCGATCATCTCCACCGTGCGGCTCAGCGCGGGCCGGCCGGCGAGCATGGCTTCGGGGACCTCGCCGCGGGCGCGGTGGGCGACCACCTCGGACTCGGTCATGCCGAAGATGAAGATGTTGTCCTCGCCCACCGCGTCGCGGATCTCGATGTTGGCACCGTCCAGCGTGCCGACGGTCAGCGCGCCGTTCAGGGCCAGCTTCATGTTGCCGGTGCCCGAGGCCTCGAAGCCCGCGGTGGAGATCTGCTCCGAGAGGTCCGCCGCGGGGATGATTACGGTCAGCGGCGCTGACTTCGTAGTTGGGGATGAACACGCACTTCAGGCGGTCGCCCACCTGCGGGTCGTGGTTGATGACGTCCGCGACCTCGTTGATGACCTGGATGATGTCCTTGGCGCGCTGGTAGCCGGGGGCCGCCTTGCCGCCGAAGATCACCACCCGCGGGGGGACGTTCTCGCCGTCGCGGATGCGGTTGTACAGCTCGATGACGTGCAGCAGCTTGAGCAGCTGGCGCTTGTATTCGTGGATGCGCTTGATCTGCACATCAAAAAGCACGTCGGTGCGGATGCGGATGCCGGTGCGCTCGCGCACCAGCGTGGCCAGGCGCTCCTTGTTCTTGCGCTTGACCTGCTGAAACTTCTGTTGAAGCTCCGGATCCGCGACCCAGGGCTCCAGCGCGCGCAGGCGTTCAAGGTCGTACTGCCAGTCGTGACCGATCTTTTCACCGAGGAACTCGGTCAGCTCCGGATTGGCCTGGATCATCCACAGCCGGGGGGTGACGCCGTTGGTGACATTGACGAAGCGTTCCGGCCACAGCTGGTAGAAATCGGCGAACAGGGTCTGTTTCAGCAGCTCGGTATGCAGGGCGGCGACGCCGTTGATCTGGTGTGAACCGACCACCGCCAGATGGGCCATGCGGACGTTGCGGCCGCCTTCCTCGTCGATCAGTGACAGCCGCTTGAGGCGCTCCTCGTCGCCGGGGAAGCGCCGGCGCACCATCTCGAGGAATTCGTGGTTGATGCGGTAGATGATCTGCATGTGCCGCGGAAGCACGCGGGCCATGAGGTCCACAGACCAGGTTTCCAGGGCCTCGGGCATCAGGGTGTGGTTGGTGTAGGCGAATACCTTGCGGCAGAGCTCCCAGGCACGGGCCCAGTGCAGCTCGTGGCGGTCCATCAGCAGGCGCATCATCTCCGCCACCGCGATCGCCGGGTGGGTGTCGTTCAGCTGGATCGCGACCTGGTGGGGCAGATCGTCCAGGGTATAGCCCAGCTCCAGGTGGCGATCGAGGATGTCGTGCAGCGAGGCGGCGACGAAGAAGTACTCCTGCTTCAGCCGCAGTTCTTTGCCGATGGCGGTGGCGTCGTTGGGATAGAGCACCATGGAGATGCTCTCCGACTGGCTCTTGTCGGCCACGGCGCGAATGTAGTCGCCCTCGTTGAAATAGCGCAGATCGAAGTCGCGGGTGGCCTTGGCCCCCCACAGGCGCAGGTTGTTGACGTTGCGCCGGCCATAACCCGCGGTGGGGTAGTCATAGGCCATGGCCAGGATCTGTTCGCCGTCTTCCCAGGAGTAATGTACCGATCCGTCGCTCCGGTGGTGTTCTACTACCTCGCCGTAGAAGCGGATCGGGTATTTGCGTTCCGCGCGCGGGAACTCCCAGGGGTTGCCGTAGCGCAGCCAGTTGTCCGGGTGCTCGACCTGACGGTAGGGCTCGAACTGCTGGCGGAACATGCCGTATTCATAGCGGATGCCGTAGCCGAAGCCGGGATAGCCCTGGGTTGCCAGCGATTCGAGGATGCAGGCGGCCAGGCGCCCGAGGCCGCCGTTGCCCAGCGCGGCGTCATCCTCCCAGGCAACGATCTCGTCGTAGTCCTGTCCCAGCTGAGCGAGGGCCTCGCGGGTCTCGTCGAGGATGCCGGTGTTGCGCAGGTTGGCCTCCAGCATGCGCCCGATCAGGTACTCCATCGACAGGTAATAGACCCGCTTGACGTCTTCCGCGTCGAACTGGCGGCGGGTCAGCAGCCGGCGTTCGATCATGCGTTCGCGCACCGCGAACGAGGTGGCATCGAGCCAGTCGCGCTGGGTGGCCTGTTTCGGATCCTTTCCGACGAACCGCACCATGGCATCGCGGATGGACTGTTTCAGGCCCTCGGTATCGTGCGGGAGCGGGCTGAGCGGGGGGGCCGTCGTGTCGGCGCTGGTGGACATCTTTTTTCTCCGGGGGGTTGCGGCCGGACACGCCCGCCATCGACCCCGGCGCCGTTCAGGCGGGGCGGTCGATGGCGCGGTGTCCAATATCGGTACGGAAGTATATACCCTCGAAGCGGATTTCCCCGAGGGCGGTGTAGGTCTTTTTCTGCGCGTCGGCATAATCGGTCCCCAGACCAACCACGCACAGCACGCGGCCTCCGGCGGTGATGACCTGCCCATGGTCGTCGATGGTGGTGCCGGCATGGAACACGCGGGCGTCGGGAAGCGGCTCCACCGCCTCCAGGCCCTCGATCACATCGCCCTTGCGGTATGCGTCCGGGTAGCCCTCGGCGGCGGCGACCACGCCCAGCGCCACGCGCGGGTCCCAGCGGGCTTCCACCCGGTCGAGGCGGCCGTCCAGCGCGGCCTCGACCAGACCCGCCAGGTCGCTTTCCAGGCGCATCAGGATCGGCTGGGTCTCCGGGTCGCCAAAACGGCAGTTGAATTCCAGCACCTTCGGGTTGCCGTCGGCATCGACCATGATCCCGGCATACAGGAACCCGGTATAGGCCTCGCCGTCGGCGGCCATGCCGCGCACCACGGGTTCGATGACCTCGTGCAGGATGCGGTCGTGCAGGGTGTCGGTGACCACCGGGGCCGGCGAATAGGCACCCATGCCCCCGGTGTTGGGGCCACGGTCGCCGTCATCGCGCGCCTTGTGGTCCTGCGAGGAGGCCAGCGGCAGCACGTGCTCGCCGTCCACCATGCAGATGAAGCTGGCCTCCTCGCCCTGCAGGAATTCCTCGACGACCACCCGGTGCCCGGCCTCGCCGAAGGCATTGCCGGCCAGCATGTCGCGTACCGCGGCGCGCGCCTCGTCCGTGGTCTGCGCGAGGATCACGCCCTTGCCGGCGGCCAGGCCGTCGGCCTTCACCACGATGGGCGCGCCGTGGGTGTCGATGAACGCCAGCGCGGCGTCCTCGTCCTCGAAGCTGCCGTACGCCGCCGTGGGGATGCCGTGGCGCTGCATGAAATCCTTGGCGAAGGATTTCGATCCCTCCAGGCGCGCGGCGTCGGCGGTGGGACCGAAGATCGGCTGGCCGGCGGCGCGGAAGGCATCCACCACGCCCGCAACCAGCGGTGCCTCGGGCCCGACCACGGTGAAGGCGACATCCTCGTTCCGGGCCACGGCTAGCAGGCCGTCGATGTCGGTGGCGGCGCAGTCGACGTTCTCGCAGCCGGGTTCGCCGGCGGTGCCGGCATTGCCCGGCGCGACCAGCACCCGCGCGACCCGCGCGGACTGCGCCAGTTTCCAGGCGAGGGCGTGTTCGCGCCCGCCGCCGCCGATCACCAGGACGTTGATGGCCGTTTCGTTCATGAGCGTTCTCCTGCGGCCGCGATCAGTGGCGGAAGTGGCGCATGCCGGTGAAGACCATCGCGATGCCGTGCTCGTCGGCCGCGGCGATGACTTCTTCGTCGCGCATCGAGCCGCCCGGCTGGATCACCGCGGTGATGCCGGCGCTGGCGGCGGCATCGATGCCGTCGCGGAACGGGAAGAAGGCGTCCGAGGCCATCACCGAACCGGCCACCTGCAGACCCTCGTCGGCGGCCTTGATCCCGGCGATGCGCGCGGAATACACCCGGCTCATCTGGCCGGCGCCCACGCCGACGGTCTGCTGGTCGCGGGCATATACGATGGCGTTGGATTTTACGTACTTGCCCACCTGCCAGGCGAAGGCCAGGTCGCGGTTCTCCTGCTCGGTGGGTGCGCGCGCGGTGACGATCTTCAGGTCTGCGTCGGCCAGCGAGCCGCGGTCGGTGTCCTGCACCAGCAGTCCGCCCCCGATGCGCTTGTAGTCCAGCCCCGGGGCGGCGGGGGCGTCCGGGATCTCCAGCACGCGCACGTTCTTCTTCGCGCTCAGCGCGCGCAGGGCGCCGGGGGTGATCTCCGGCGCCATCACCACCTCGACGAACTGGCGACTGATGATGGCCTGCGCGGCGTCACCCTCCAGCGGGCGGTTGAACGCGATGATGCCGCCGAAGGCCGAGGTCGGGTCGGTCTGGAACGCGCGCTCGTAGCTCATCAGCTGGGACGGGGCGACCGCGACCCCGCAGGGATTGGCATGCTTGACGATCACGCAGGCCGCTTCGTCGAACTGGCGCACGCACTCCCAGGCGGCATCGGCATCCGCCAGGTTGTTGTAGGACAGCGACTTGCCCTGGTGCTGGCGGTAGCTGGCGAGGGCCCCCGGAGCCGGCTGCGGGTCGCGATAGAACGCCGCCCGCTGATGCGGGTTTTCGCCGTAGCGCAGGGATTCGACGCGCTCGAAAGTCGCGTTGAGCTGGCCCGGGAAGTCTTCCTGGTGACCGTCGTCATCCAGTGCCGACAGATAATTGCTGATCGCCGCATCGTAGCGGGCGACGTGATCGAACGCCGCCACGGCGAAGCGAAAGCGCAGCGGGGCCGGGATGCCGCCGTGTTCGTCCAGGGCGTCAATGATCGTGCGGTACTGGCCCGGGTCGGTCGCCACGGTCACGTCACGGTAGTTCTTGGCGGCCGCGCGCAGCATGGCCGGGCCGCCGATGTCGATGTTCTCGATCGCATCGTCCAGGGTGGTGTCGGGCCGGGCCACGGTGTTCTCGAAGGGGTACAGATTCACCACCAGAAGATCGATCGGAGGGATGTCATGGGTCTCCATCGCCCCGGCGTCCGTGTCCCGCCGGCCCAGCAGGCCGCCGTGCACCCGCGGATGCAGGGTCTTGACTCGTCCGTCCATGATCTCGGGGAAGCCGGTGTGTTCCGAGACCTCGGTCACCGGGATCCCGTGTTCGCTCAGCAGCCGCGCGGTACCACCGGTGGAGAGCAGTTCGACGCTGCGTTCATGGAGGTGGCGGGCGAGTTCCACCACGCCGGTTTTTTCGGAAACGGACAGCAGCGCGCGGCGCACGGGAGCCTGAGTAGTCATGGGACCTCGAAATCGCGTCAAAACGGCCATTATAGCGAAGGTGCCGGCCTTGTCGCGGCCGTTCGGGCGGGTGGGGTGCCGGACGGTGCGGCCGGTGGCGGGTTTGTAATTTGGGCGCAAAACCTTTAGCGTATAAAAACACTTTCGGACACAACGCCTGCGTTCCGACGCAACGCATGGCACCGTTTGCGATCCCCGAGCCAGGCGAGCGAAAGCCGCCAGACCACGGCTCGGCACCCGGGCAACCACCGAATCCTTCCGGGTGTCAGGAACCGCCGGCCAGGCCGGCGCCGGATGCTGGAAACAACGCATCCGTCTCGGGAGCCCGCGATGACGGGCCGCCCGTACCCGGTCCTCGCAGGAGAAGTTTCATGCCAGCGACCCGGGATGCGAGGTCGTTTTCGGTCATGCAGGTGTTGTAACCCGGTGCGTCCGCGGCCACGAGGGCTGCGGGTGCACTTCATTGCAGCAAAGCCAAGAGGAATCACCATGTCAGCGAACGTGAAGAACGATCAGGACTTCGGCGAGAAGCCGACGGAAACCCGCGATACCGACCATTACCTTGAGGAATACACCACGGGTTTTGTCGACAAGTGGGACGATCTGATCGACTGGGACAGCCGCGCCAAGAGCGAAGGCACGTTCTTCATCGAGGAACTGAAGAAGCGCGGCGCCAAGCGCGTGCTGGACGTCGCGGCCGGTACCGGCTTCCACTCGGTCCAGCTGATCGAGGCGGGCTTTGACGTGGTCACCGCCGACGGCAGCCCCGAGATGCTCGTCAAGGCCTTCGAGAACGGCCGTTCGCGCGGCCACATCCTGCGCACGGTGCAGGCTGACTGGCGCATGCTCAACCGCGACATCCACGGCCACTACGACGCCGTGGTCTGCCTCGGCAACTCGTTCACCCACCTGTTCAACGAGCACGACCGCCGCAAGGCCCTGGCCGAGTTCTATGCCGCGCTGCGCCACGACGGCGTGCTGATCCTCGACCAGCGCAACTACGACACCATCCTGGATCACGGCTACTCGTCCAAGCACACGTACTACTACTGCGGTGACAACGTGCAGGTGGAACCGGCCCACGTCGACGAAGGCCTGGCCCGTTTCCAGTACCGCTTCCCTGACGGTTCCGAGTACTTCCTGAACATGTTCCCGCTGCGCAAGGCCTACGTCCGCCGCCTGATGCGCGAGGTCGGTTTCCAGAAGATCGACACCTACGGGGACTTCCAGGAGACCTATCGCGAGGCCGACCCGGACTTCTTCATTCACGTCGCCGACAAGACCTATATCGAGGGCGAGGATCGATGAGCCAGGAGTATTCTGACGTCGTTGAAACGGCGCGCGACTATTACAACAGTGCGGACGCCGACACCTTCTACAAGATGGTGTGGGGCGGTGAAGACCTGCATATCGGCCTGTACGAGTACCAGGACGAGCCGATCGGTGATGCCAGCCGCCGTACCGTCGCCCACATGGCCGACCTGCTGGGCGAGCCGCAGCCGGAATGGCGCGTGATCGACATGGGCGCGGGCTATGGTGGCGTGGCCCGCTACCTGGTCGAGAACTACGGTTGTGACGTGACCGCGCTGAACCTCTCCGAGAAGGAGAACGAGCGCGATCGCGAGATCAACAAGGCGCGCAAGCTGGACCACAAGATCACCGTGGTCGACGGTTCCTTCGAGAAGGTGGACGAGCCGGACGCGACCTACGACGTGGTGTGGTCCGAGGATTCGTTCCTGCACAGCCCGAACGAGGACAAGTACAAGGTCATCCAGGAGGCGGCGCGGCTGCTCAAGCCGGGTGGCTGGCTGATCTTCACCGATCCGATGCAGACCGATGACTGCCCCGGGGGCGTGCTGGACCCGATCCTTGCGCGGATCCACCTCGATTCGCTGGCTTCCCCGTCCCTGTACCGCGATGCGGCGCAGAAGGCCGGGCTGCGCGAGATCGGTTTCGAGGAGCATTCCGGGCAGATCTCGACGCACTACGGTCGCGTGAAGCAGGAGCTGGAATCCCGCGAGGACGAGCTCAAGCGCTTCATCTCGCAGGACTACATGGACCGCATGAAGCAGGGCCTGCAGCACTGGGTCGACGGGGGCAACTCCGGGTACCTGACCTGGGGCATCTTCCGCTTCCGCAAGCCGGACTAAGAAGGCCCGTTATCGCGGGTCCCGCGGGCGTGCGTCGTCCGGGGCCCGCCAGATTCCGCCCCGTCGACCCTCGGCGGGGCGGAAGTGTATCTTGTAGTCCATGCGGGGTGCGTTCGGGATCCAGTACCCGAGATAGACATGCGGCAGGCTCAGGTTCCGCGCATGCTCGATCTGGCACAGGATGCCGAACGTGCCCAGCGCACGGGCCGGAAGATCCGGCTCGTAGAAGGTATACATGGCCGACAGCCCCTGCGGCGTACGATCGGTGATGGCGACGCCGAGCAGTTGTCCGGCGCGGCGGAACTCCAGCAGCTCCACCGGGGCGCTGCGTTCCGTCAGCATGCCGGCGTATTCCTCGCGATTCATCTGCTCCATGCCGCCACCCGCGTGGCGGTTGCGCAGATAGCGCAGGAACAGCGGCATGTGTTCGTCCAGGTCGGCCTCGGTGCGACCGTCCCCCGCCCCCGGCGGGGCGCGATGTTCGATATCGAGGTCGGCGTTGGCGCGCAGGCAGCGGCGCTGGCTGCGGTTCGGCCGGAAGGTGGGCACCGGGATGCGCACCGGCACGCAGGCATCGCAGGCCGGGCAGTGGTGGCGATAGACAAAACGGCCGCTGCGGCGAAAGCCCTCGGCCAGCAGGGCCCCGAAGCCGGCGGCATCCAGCCGGGCCTCGGGGTCGACCAGCAGGGACTGCATCTCGCGCCCGTCCGTGATGTACGGACAGGGCTGCGGGGCGGTCAGATACCAGCGGATCGGGGATTCCTGCATTCCGCTATCGTGACAGCTCCGGCCCGGGGCGCCAATGCGTCCCGGGCCGTGACCCCGCCACCGGCGGGACATGACCGGAGTTCGATGCCCGGCATGCTAAAGTAATGACATTTGAAACCAATGGTGTACCGCACATGACGGCAACGCGACAAGATATCGAGAACGCCCTGAAAGAACGCATCCTGATCCTGGATGGCGGTATGGGCACGACCATCCAGCTGTACGAGCTGGGGGAAGCCGATTATCGCGGCGAGCGCTTCAAGGACTGGGAATCCGACCTGAAGGGCAACAACGACCTGCTCTCCCTGACCCGCCCGGACATCATCGAGCAGATCCACAATGATTACCTCGAGGCCGGCGCCGACATCATCGAGGCGAATACCTTCAACGGTACCCGCATCGCGATGGCGGACTACCACATGGAGGACCTGGTCCCCGAGCTGAACCGCGAATCCGCCAAGCTCGCGCGCAAGGCCGCCGACGCCTGGACCGAGAAGACCCCGGACAAGCCGCGTTTCGTTGCTGGCATCCTTGGCCCGACCAACCGTACGGCCTCGATCTCCCCGGACGTGAACGACCCGGGTGCGCGCAACGTCGATTTCGACACCCTGGTCGCTGCGTACAAGGAGGCCGCCGAGGCCCTGATCGAGGGCGGCGTCGACTTGCTGCTGATCGAGACGGTGTTCGACACCCTGAACGCCAAGGCCGCGATCTTCGCGGTCAAGACCCTGGAAGACGAGCTCGGGAAGGACCTCCCGATCACGATCTCCGGGACCATCACCGATGCCTCCGGGCGCACCCTGTCGGGCCAGACCACCGAGGCCTTCTGGAATTCGGTACGCCACGCGAACCCCGTGTCCATCGGCCTGAACTGCGCCCTGGGTGCGAAGGAAATGCGCCAGTACGTGGAAGAGCTGTCGCGCATCGCCGATACCCACGTCTCCGCGCACCCGAACGCCGGTCTGCCGAACGAATTCGGCGACTACGACGAGAGCCCGGAGCAGATGGCTGCGGATGTCGGCCCGTGGGCCGAACAGGGCATGCTGAACATCATCGGCGGCTGCTGTGGCACCCTGCCGGAGCACATCCGCGCCATGCGCGAGGCGGTCGAGAAATTCCCGCCGCGCAAGGTGCCGGAGGTTTCTCCGGCCTGCCGTCTGTCCGGTCTGGAGCCGTGCAACATCACCGACGACTCGCTGTTCGTGAACGTTGGCGAGCGCACCAACGTGACCGGCTCGCGCAAGTTCCTGCGCCTGATCCAGAACGAGGAATACGACGTCGCGCTGGAAGTCGCGCTGAACCAGGTCGAGGGCGGTGCCCAGATCATCGACGTCAACATGGACGAGGGCATGCTGGAGTCGCAAGATGCGATGGTCCGCTTCCTCAACCTGCTGGCCGGCGAGCCCGACATCGCTCGTGTGCCGGTGATGATCGACTCCTCCAAGTTCGAGATCATCGAGGCGGGCCTGAAGTGCGTGCAGGGCAAGCCGGTGGTCAACTCGATCTCCATGAAGGAGGGCGAGGAGAACTTCATCAAGCAGGCCGAGCTGTGCCGCCGCTACGGGGCCGCGATCGTGGTCATGGCCTTTGACGAGGACGGCCAGGCCGACAACGAGCAGCGCCGCGTCGAGATCTGCACCCGGGCCTACAAGCTGCTGACCGAGAAGGTCGGTTTCCCGGCCGAAGACATCATCTTCGACCCGAACATCTTCGCGGTCGCGACCGGTATCGAGGAGCACAACAACTACGGCGTGGACTTCATCGAGGCCACCCGTCGCATCAAGAACGACCTGCCGCACGCACTGGTCTCCGGCGGCGTGTCCAACGTGTCGTTCTCGTTCCGCGGCAACGAGCCGGTCCGCGAGGCGATCCACGCGGTGTTCCTGTACCACGCCATCAAGGCGGGCATGGACATGGGCATCGTCAACGCCGGCCAGCTGGCGGTCTACGACGATATCGACGCGAAGCTGAAGGAAGCGGTCGAGGACGTGGTCCTGAACCGCCGCGATGACGCGACCGATCGTCTGCTCGAACTGGCCGAGGAATACAAGGGCCAGGGCGGCGGCAAGAAGGAAGAGAACCTCGAGTGGCGCGAGTGGGAAGTCAGCAAGCGCCTCGAGCACTCCCTGGTCAAGGGTATCGACACCTACGTGGTGGACGACACCGAAGAGGCCCGTCAGGCCTACGACCGCCCGATCCAGGTGATCGAAGGCCCGCTGATGGACGGCATGAACGTGGTCGGCGACCTGTTCGGCGAGGGCAAGATGTTCCTGCCGCAGGTGGTCAAGTCCGCGCGCGTGATGAAGAAGGCCGTGGCCCACCTGATCCCGTACATCGAGGCCGAGAAGACCGGTACCGAGAACAACGGCAAGATCCTGATGGCCACCGTGAAGGGCGACGTCCACGACATCGGCAAGAACATCGTCGGCGTGGTCCTGCAGTGCAACAACTTCGAGGTCATCGACATCGGCGTGATGCAGCCGGGTGCCGAGATCCTGAAGGCGGCCAAGGAGCATGACGTCGACGTCATCGGCCTGTCCGGCCTGATCACCCCCTCGCTGGAGGAGATGGCCAACTTCGCCGCCGATCTCGAGCGCGAGGGCATGACCACGCCGCTGATGATCGGCGGCGCGACCACCTCGCGCGCCCACACCGCGGTCAAGATCGAGCCGAACTACTCCGGCCCGGTGGTCTGGGTGAAGGACGCTTCGCGTGCGGTGGGGGTGGCCCAGAGCCTGATCAGCCCCGAGCTGCGCGAGAACTACGCCGCCGAGATCCGCGAGGAATACGAGAAGCTGCGCGTACAGAACGCCGGGCGCAAGAAGAAGGTCCAGTGGCTGTCGCTGGAGAAGGCACGGGCCAACAAGCCGGAGATCGACTGGTCGCAGTACGCCCCGGCGAAGCCGAAGGCGCTGGAGACCGAGGACCTGCCGGGCGAGCCGACCGTGCTGCATCCGCACGGCGATGGCTCGGTGCTGCTGCGCTTCGATGACTTCGACCTGAACACGGTCAAGGAGTATATCGACTGGACGCCGTTCTTCCATTCCTGGCAGCTGCATGCGGCCTATCCGCGCATCCTCGAAGACGAAAAGGTCGGCGAGGAGGCACGCAAGCTGTTCAAGGACGGCCAGGAGATGCTGCAGCGGATGATCGACGAGAAGTGGGTCACCTGCCGCGGCGTGGTCGGCTTCTTCCCGGCGAACAGCGTCGATCACGACGACATCGAGGTCTACACCGACGAGAACCGCAGCCAGGTGCTGAAGAAACTGCACCACCTGCGCCAGCAGACCGAGAAGCGTCGCGGTCAGCCCAGCCACTCGCTGGCGGACTTCGTCATGCCGAAGGAGGCCGGGGGCCCCGACTACATTGGCGCGTTCGCGGTGAGTGCCGGCGGTGACGTGGATGCGAAGGCCGAGGAATACGAAAAGGCCAACGACGACTACCACGCCATCCTGGTCAAGAGCCTGGCGGACCGTCTGGCCGAGGCCTTCGCCGAGTGCATGCACGAGTACGTGCGCAAGTACTACTGGGGCTACGTCGCGGACGAGCAGCTCGAGAACGAGGACCTGATCGAAGAGAAGTATCAGGGCATCCGTCCGGCGCCGGGCTATCCGGCCTGCCCCGAGCACACCGAGAAGGCCACGCTCTGGGAGCTGCTGCAGGCGGAGGAAAACGCCGACATGACGCTCACCGAGAGCTACGCCATGCTGCCGGTGTCGGCCGTCTCCGGCTGGTACTTCGCGCACCCGGAGTCGCGTTACTTCGGCCTCGGCAAGGTCAACCGCGACCAGGTCGAGGACTATGCGAAGCGCAAGGGCATGTCGTTCGAGGAGGCCGAGCGCTGGCTCGCGCCGAATATCGGCTACGACGACAGCGACGAGGCCAAGGCGGAAGCCGCGGCCGAGCGCGAGGCGCGCAGCGCGTAACCGCAGGGTCCGCCCTGCGACCCGAATCAGGCCCCGCCCCGTGTGGGGCCTTTTTCGTGGGTGGAATACCGTGGAAGACCTGCCCCGGTTTCCGCGCGTCGCCGGATGTTTGTATCCTGCAGGCATGACCCGGCGGGCGCCCGCGCCCGTCGCCCCATACCAACGGAGCCCCGCATGACCTCAGGTCAGGAAAGCGATTCCACCCAGCACGTCCTCACCCTGCGCCAGACCCGACTGGAGGACTACGACGACATCCGCGAAATCATGGAGCGGGTATACCAGGACCTGGACGGGGCCTGGAGCGAGGCGCAGTTCCGCTCCCAGGTGACGCGCTTTCCCGAAGGGCAGATCTGCATCGAGGACAACGGGAAGGTGGTGGCGGCGGCCATCAGCCTGATCGTCGAGTACAAGCGCTTCGGCGATCACCACAACTACTGGCAGATCACCGGCAACGGCTTTCTCACCACTCACGACCCGGACGGGGACACGCTCTACGGCGTGGACATCTTCGTGCACCCCGATTACCGCGGCCTGCGGCTGGGTCGGCGCCTGTACGACGCGCGCAAGGAGCTGTGCGAAAAGCTGAACCTGCGCGCAATCGTGGCCGGCGGACGCATCCCCGGATACGAGGCCCATCGTGAAGAGATGACGCCGCAGCAGTACGTGGAGAAGGTCAAGAACCACGAGGTCACCGATCCGATCCTGACCTTCCAGCTGGCGAACGACTTCCACGTGCGCAAGATCATCACGGACTACCTCCCGGACGACGAAAAGTCCGGGGCGTATGCCACGCTGATCGAATGGCTCAACATCTACTACGAGGAAAAGGAAAAGCTGATCGGCGGAAGCCGCTCGGACGTGCGCATCGGCGTGGTCCAGTGGCAGATGCGGCCTACCGCCGACCTCGATGCCCTGTTCCAGCAGGTCGAGTACTTCGTCGATGCGGTGTCGGGTTATCGGGCCGATTGCGTGCTGTTCCCGGAGTTCTTCAACGGACCGCTGATGGGGGCGTTCAACCAGGACTATCCGGCCGAGGCCGTGCGCCGGCTGGCGGAGTACACCGAGGACATCCGCGAGGAGATGGTGCGCCTGGCGCTGTCCTACAACATCAATATCGTTGCCGGTTCCATGCCCGAGTACCACGACGACGTGCTGCGCAACGTCTCCTACCTGTGCCGCCGCGACGGGACCTGGGACCGCCAGTACAAGCTTCACGTGACCCCCGACGAGATTGGCTACTGGGGTCTGCAGGGCGGTGAGGAGGTGCATGTCTTCGACACCGACTTCGGCAAGATCGGCATCCTCATCTGCTACGACGTGGAGTTTCCCGAACTTCCCCGCGTGATGGCCGATCATGGCCTGCAGATCCTGTTCGTCCCCTACTGGACCGATACCAAGAACGCCTACCTGCGCGTGCGTCGCTGCGCCCAGGCCCGGGCCATCGAGAACGAGTGCTACGTGGTCATGTCCGGTTCGGTGGGCAACCTGCCGCGGGTGGAGAACATGGACATGCAGTATTCGCAGGCTGCGGTGTTCACTCCGTCGGACTTTGCCTTCCCGCATGACGCGGTGGCGGCCGAGGCGACTCCCAACACGGAGATGACCCTGATCGTGGATCTCGACCTGGACAATCTCAAGGAACTGCGCAACCACGGTTCGGTGCGCAACCTGCGCGACCGCCGGCGGGACCTCTACGCAATCGACTGGAAATCCAGCCCCGTATAGTACGGCCTGGATCCAAAACGTGAAGGGCGTCCGGGGGTGTCCGCCCCGACGGGGTGGCTTTGTTCGGCGATCGTCCGTAATCTGAAGCATGGACAGGTCGATCGGTGCGTGCGCGCGGGAGGCCACGGAAAGGCATCGAGGCATTCAGGGGGTAACCATGGCGGAAGCAGTGACGAGCGAAACGCCCGGGGCCGGCGCCGGCAAAGGCGGGCCACGTACGGCCGTTCTGGTCGTGGATGACTCCAAGGTCATCCGCGTGGCCCTGCAGCGCATCCTCCGGGATACCCATACCGTGTACGAGGCCGCGGACGGGGAAGAGGCCTGGGCCCGGTTGCAGGAGCAGAACGACATCGGTCTGGTGCTGACTGACCTCTCCATGCCGAAGCTCGACGGGCAGGACCTCCTGATGCGCATCCGGGACGGCGCCGACGGCGTGCCGGCGGATCTGCCCGTGGGGATCGTTACGGGGCAGGAGAATGACGAACAGTCCGAGGAAGACTGGCGTTCCATGGGTGCGAACGCCGTGCTCAAGAAGCCGTTTGTCCCCGGACGGGTCCGCGAGGTCGTGGCCGAGCTTCTGCCCGAACACGCCGCACCCGATGAAGAGACCGAGGCCGAGCTGCGCCACCTGCGTGACGAGGTCGAGCGGCTGCGCCGGGAACTCATGCTGCGTCAGAGCTCCTCCGGCGACCGCGAGCTGCACAACGAACTGGAGCGGCTGCGCCAGGCCCTGGCGGAATCCCGCGATGATGCCACCGCGGCCTATCAGCGCGCCGACGAATATGAGGAAAAGAGCCGTTCGCTCGAGCAGGAACTGGAGGAGGCGCGTGAGCGCCTGAATCAGGCCAGCGAGGAGCTCGAACACGCGCATGAGGAGCAGGCGGACGAGGCCGCCGGGGCGGCGGCCGACGAGAGCCGCCAGCAGCGCGTGACCGAGCTGGAAGGCGAGGTGATCCGGCTGGAGCACGAGCTGGTCGAGCTGGAGCGCGAACGGGACAAGGCCCGGGAAGAGCGGGATGCGGCAAACAAGACCGCCGAGCGCTTGCGCAGGGAGCGCAATCAGCAGACCGAGCGCGCAGCGGCAGCCGAGACTGCACAGCACGAGCTGAAGACGCAGTGCTCCGATCAGGGGAGTACGCTGGGTCAGCTCCGCGCCAGCCTTGAACAGCGGGAACGCGAGCTGTCCGAGGCGGTGCACAAGAACAAGTCCCTGCGCGCGCGCATCCGTGATCTGGAGCTGGAGCTCAACGGGGGGCCGAAGGCCGCGCCGGTGGCCGAGGAGTCTTCCACTGACCAGGGGGGGGAGCCCCCGACCCCGACCGGCTCCGGGAAAGCCAGCTTCGATCCGCCCAGTGATCGCCTGTGGTCGCGGCCATGGTTCCGCGGGGTGCTGGTGGCCGCGGTGCTGGCCGTGATCTTCCTGGGCGTACTGATCTACCTCCGGGGGTTCTGAGCCCCCCCCCGGAGGTTCGTGCAGCGCCTGCGTCGGGTCTACTTCAGGCGACGCTCCAGGGCCCCCAGCAGGTGCTGCCAGGAATCCCGGTCGGCGCGTTCGTCATAGCCCACCGGCATGTCGAAGCGCTCGGCGATGCTGTCGGCGTCGGGGTTGGTAAAGCTGTGCAGCACGCCACCGAAATCCACCAGGGTCCAGTCCGCGTCGGCGTCGTCCATCTCCTCGCGGAAGGCATCCACCTGTTCCTTCGGCACCATCGGGTCGGCCGCGCCATTGAAGACCAGGACTTCGGGCTTCAGGGTGTCGGCCGACGCCGGGTGCTCGGTGGCCAGTGCGCCATGGAAGCTTGCCACCAGGGCCAGATCGGCTCCGGCGCGTGCCGCTTCCAGCGCCACCGTGCCGCCAAAGCAGTAGCCCACGGCCGCCACCGGCTGGTCCGCGGTCTGATCGTGGCCGCGCAGGTAGTCATGCGCTGCGCCGAAGCGCTCCAGCATCATGTCCCGGTTTTCGCGCACCTGCCCGGCGAATTCGCCGGCCTCGGACGGATGGTCCGCGGTGCGGCCGTCGCCGTACATGTCCAGCGAAAAGGCGGTGTAGCCTTCCGCGGCCAGCTGCTCGGCACGGCTGCGGGCGTAGTCGTTGTGTCCCCACCATTCGTGGACCACCAGCACGCCCGGGCGCGGACCGTCGACCGACGGATCCCAGGCGATAAAGCCCTCGAAGGTCTGGCCGTCGTGCTCGTAGGTCACGGATTCGGTGTGCAGGTCGGCCAGCGCCAGGCCGGGGAACAGTGCGGCCAGCGCCACGGCGGCACTCAGGGTTCGCAGTCGTTGCATGGGGTGTCTCCTTGTCGAATCGCCGAATCGGCTTTTCGAGTATGGTCCCGCTCCGGAATGCGAACAAGAGCGCCCGTTCCGGGATGCGTCGGGGCAGCGCAGGGGCTAAGCTTGAGGAGCGGCGCGGAAGGGCAATGCCGCACGGGAGGAGATCCGATGAGCGACGAGACGGGCTTTGCAAGCCTTGAGGCCCGGGTGGAGGCGGCGGACCGGCTGCTGGCCATGCCGCAGGTGGTTTTCGAGGTCTCGCGGCTGCTGGACGACGACGAAAGCACCCAGCCGCAGATCGCTGCGGCGCTCGGGCGGGATCCCGGTCTGGTGGCCCATGTGCTGCGGCTGGCCAACAGCCCCGCCTATGCGCCGGCCCGTGGTGTGGATTCGATCGAGCGGGCGGTGGCGATGCTGGGGCGCGACGTCCTGCAGCGTCTGGTGGTGGCGAGTGCCGTGACGCGCTCCATGAACACCCTCCCCGAGCAGGAGCGTCTGCCGCTGGAGACCTTCTGGCGTCATTCGGCCTACTGCGCCGTCATCGCCCGGCAGCTGGCGCAGGAGGTGGCCCCGCGTGCGGCCGGCGTGGTCTTTCTGGCGGGATTGCTGCACGACCTGGGCAAGCTGCTGCTGTTCTCGCAGTCGCCCGAAGCGGCACACCGCGCCTTCCTGGCGAGCCTGGATACCGCGCAGGGCCCGTCGCCGCAGGCCGCCGAGCGCGAACAGATGGGCTTCGACCATGCCCGTCTGGGCGGGGCGCTGGCCGAGCGCTGGGGGCTGCCCGAGGCCCTGGTGGAGGGTATTGCCTGGCACCATGATCCGCTGTCCGCCAGCGATCGCCATCGACCCTCGGTGGCGCTGGTGCATCTGGCCAACACCGGCGCTCACCTCGCCGAGATCGATTCGCGCGACTGGGCCGATGCGCCGCCGCTGGAAGAACAGGCCTGGGCGATCGCCGGGGTCTCGCCGGAGATGCTGCTGCAGGCGGTGGAAGACGCCCAGCACGAGGTCCTGGCGGTGCAGGCCCTGTCCGATCCGGAGGTGGGTACGCCGGCCGGCTGATGGCCATGCGAGAACCCGGGCGGGGCGTCGGCGGTCTACCGGAACGACTGTGAGGAACTTGCCATGACCCGTTGCTCCCGCGCTTGCCCTGCTCCCGGAATACCGTGTTCCGGCCGTGTGCTCCGGTTGGCACTGCTGCTGATCGTCGGTCTCGGCGTGTCCGGCTGCGCCTCGGTGCCCGAGCGGCTGGGGCCGCTTCCCGACCAGCGCCTGGATCTGGCTACGGTGCGTGCCGATGTGGCTGCCGCCGCAGGTGCGCTCGTGGTCTGGGGCGGGGTGGTCGCGGGGGTCGAGAATACCGACGACGGGACCCGTCTGGAGATCGTCGCGCGCCCTCTCGGACGCGATGCGCGGCCGCGGGAAACCGATGTCTCTCCCGGGCGGTTTCGTGTGTGGGTGGATGACTTCCTCGAACCGCGGGACCATGCCCCGGGGCGCGAGGTGACCGTGCGCGGACGGATTGCGGGCAGCGAAGAAGGCCGCATTGGCGAGCATGTCTACGAGTTCGTGCAGGTGGAGGCCGAGGCCGTGCATCTCTGGGAACGACGCCCGCCGCCGCAGGATCGACAGTACGATCCCTGGTACGACCCGTGGTATGACCCGTGGTACCACTCGGGCATGCCCCGCGGTTACTACGGGCCCGGCTGGCGTCACCCCCGTCCGCTGCATCACGATCCGTATCACGACGGGCACTTCCGGTGAATCCGATGCACGAACACAGATCCGGTAACCGTTGTTTGTCCCGTCGCGTGTCGGGCGTTGCACGGGCCCTGCTGGCGGTCCTGCTGGCGCTGGTGCTCGCGGGTTGCGCGGCCACGCCGCTGGAGGCGCCGCGCCCCGCCGAACCGGTGGAGCCGCGCGCGGTTACCGCCGAGCGGCTGCCGCAGACCGACCAGATGTGGGGCGGCGTCATCGCCGAGGTCGACCACGGCCCCGAAACCACCGTGCTCGAGGTTCTGGCCTATCCGTTACGGGGGCAGGAGCCACGCACCGGGGCGGCCAGTCAGGGGCGTTTCCGGGTCGTGGTGGACGGCTTCCTCGATCCGGTGGATTATCGCCCCGGGCGCCGCGTGACGGCCATCGGGCCGGTCACCGCGGTGGAGACTGGCCGGATCGGCGAGGCGGAATATCGCTTCCCGGTGCTGGAAGCCCGGCAGCTGCACCTGTGGCCGGTGGGCGCGCCGTCCGCACCCGGCCGCGTGAACTTCGGCATCGGTATCGGGATCGGACTGTGACGTTTCCAATCGTTCTATTCAGGGAGTGACATGCAAGCCATTCTGTTCAACGAGCCCGGCTCCGCCGACGTTTTATACCTGGGCGAATGCCCCGATCCGGTGATCCGCGAACCCGACGAGGTGCGCGTGCGCCTGCTGGCGGCCGGCGTGAACCCGGTCGACACCAAGGTCCGTGCCGGCGGCATGCTGGTCGAGGGCGCGCCGCACAACACCCCCGGCTGCGACGGGGTGGGTGTTGTCGAGGCCTGCGGCGCCGCGGTGAAGCACGTTCGCCCGGGGCAGCGCGTGGCATTCTGTTTCGGTGGCACCGGCGCCGATCCGGGGACCTGTGCCGAACAGGCGCTGGTGCCCGAGGCTGCCCTGGTGCCCGTCCCCGACGGGGTCTCCGACGCCGAGGCGGCGGCCCTGCCGCTGGCCTGGATTACCGCCCGGGAAGCGCTGTTCGACCGTGGCGGGCTGCAGAAGGGCGACTATGTCCTGGTCCATGCGGCCAGTGGAGGAGTCGGACAGATGGCGGTCCAGCTGGCGCGGGCCGCCGGTGCCCGAGTGCTCGGGCTGGTGCGCAGCGATGCCGGTGTGGAGGTGATGCGTGCCCTGGGGGCGGATCACGTGGACATCCGCAGTGACCGAGCCGCCACGGATATCGCCGCCTTCACCGACGGGCGTTATTTCGACCTGGTGCTGGATACCGTCGGCGGTGACACCTTCGTCGAGGGACTGAGGCAGATCCGCTTCGGCGGCCGCCTGGTGACCCTGCTGGCACCCCCCGACGGCATGGACTGGAACCCGGCGCGGCTGCAGAACGCGGCCATCCATCTGGAGCTGATGCTCACCCCGATGCTGCAGCGCAGCCGGACGGGGCTGGCGCGCCAGGCGAAGGTCGTGGCCGATGGCCTCGCGCGACTGGCCGCCGGTACTCTGGAGGTCAATGTCGAGGATGTCCTGCCGCTGGCGCAGACCGCGGAGGCGCACCGGCGGATCGAGGCCGGCGGGCGCCGGGGCAAGCTGGTGCTGCGTATCCCTGACTGATGCGGGCCCGATTGAGGCGGGCCTGACTGAGAAGCCGGTTGTTCAGCCGCCGAACAGGTGGCTGAATACCCGCGCACCGCCGATGTAGGTGCCGGCGGCGGAGCCCAGGGTGGTCAGCAGAAACACGAGCAGCACGCGGGAGACGCGGTTTTGCCACCACCCGCGGGCGTGGGTGGTGTCCTGGCGCAGGCGGGCAAAATCGGACACGCGGGGCTTGCGCAGGAAGATCTCCGCGGCGGCGGCGACAAAACCGACACCGATGGTGGGGTTCAGGGAGGTCAGCGGGGCGGCCAGCGCGGCGGTCAGGAGGGTCAGCGGATGGGCCAGGGCGATCGCCGCTCCCACCGCGGCCAGGCCGCCATTGATGACCACCCAGTCGATGATCATCCGGATGCCGATGTCGGGGTTGCGCAGGAATCCGATCACGAAGCCGGTGAGGATCACCCCGACCACGACCCACGGGATGACCTTCGGCCAGCGGGCCTTCGGCGGGGCCTGGTCGAGTTCGTCCAGGATCTCGTCGGGCGGCCGTTGCTGCTGGCCGATCTGTTCGGCGATGCCGGCCAGATGCCCGGCGCCGACCACCGCGAGGATGCGCCGGTGCTCGCCACTGGCGGCCATGCGGCGCAGATGCGCGGCCATGTACAGGTCGCGTTCGTGGATCAGCGTGCCGTACAGGGCCTCCGACTGTTCGGCGAACTCGCTGAAGGTGTTTTCCAGCATGTCGCCTTCCTTCAGACGCTCGATCTCGCTCTCGTCGATCTTTTCGCGGCTGAGCACGCTGCCCAGCAGGCCGCCGACCAGGCCCATGCGCTGCCACCACGGCACGGCCCGGTAGGTGCGTCGGAGGGTCAGTCCGAGGTCGCGGTCGATCAGCGCCAGCGGCACGCCCTGATCCAGGGCGCCGTCCATGGCCGCGCGCATTTCCGCCCCCGGCTCAATCCCGTACTGCTCGGCCAGACGCTGCTGATAGGCCCCCAGGGCGAGACTGGCGGCGATCATCGGCGCCTGGCCCTGACGGATCACGCTGAACAGGTCCATCCGGCCCAGCGCATCCGGGTCCAGCATGGCCCGCTGGCGGCTCTCGCACAGCTCGATGGCGACCGCGTCGAAGCTTTCGGTGTCGATCAGGCTGCGTACCCGGTCCGCGCTGGCCCGCGAGACATGGGCGGTGCCCAGCAGCACGACCTCGGTGTCCCCCAGCTGCAGTACGCGATGGGGTTCGCTGGCGATCAGGTCCTCGACGTTCGGAGTCATGTTCGGGCCGGTGGGCTGTTTTCGGGTGATCGAATCCTATCAGGCTCGTTCGCCGCCTGCCGGTTCACGGGGCGGGCCGCAACGGCTCACCCGGGGTCTCCGGCCCGTCCGCCGGGCCGCGCAGGGACTCCAGACGCTCCAGCACGCGCCGGCCCCGTTCACGGGCGCTGCGCAGCCCGGCGTGTTCGGGATCGAGTTCCAGGGCGCGTTCCCAGGTGTCCAGGGCGTCGTGAATGCGGCCGGCGGCGTAATGCGCGCTACCCTGTTCCAGCAGCTCGGCCGTGTGTGCGTCGCGTTGTTCTTCCCAGCGCTCGCACAGGGCATCGTGGCGGTCACGAGCGCTGTCACCCAGGCGGTCGGTGGCGATATTGCGGCAATGCTGCCGGGCCGCGATCAGGTCTTCCTCGTGCAGCGCGCGTTCCAGTGCATCCAGCAGCGCCGTGCTGTCTTCCTGATTCACTGGTTCGGGGTCCGGCCGGATGTCGGCTTCCAGCTCGGCGATGCGCCGGTCGCGTTCCGGGTCGGGTTCGAGTTCGCGCGCCAGTCGCAGACGCTCCAGTGCGGTCTCGGGTCCGGCGTCGCGGGCGTCACGCTCGAGCTCGGCGGCGAGGCGGGCGCCACGTCGGCGCAGATCGTCGGTGTTTTCGGGCAGGGTGTCGTCGTCACGCGCCAGCGGCTGCATGATGTCCAGCAGTCGCAGGCGTTCGGCCAGGGCCTGCGCCTCCATCACTCGGTGGCGGCGCTCCAGGGCGCTGAGACCGGTTCGGCGGTCACGTTCCAGCTCGGCGATGCGGCGCTGGCGTTCCTCGCTGGCCGGCAGTCGGGCATCGGCCTCCTCAAGGATGTCCAGGGCCCGCCCCACGGCACCTTCGGCCGCCTGGTTCCCGGCCTCGCGCAGGGCGTTCTCGGCGGCCTCGGCCGCGCGGGCCTCGATGGTCTCGCGACGGTCTTTGCGCGCTGCCCGCTCCCCGTCGGGCAGCGCGTCGAGGGTTTCCAGTGCCGCCCGATATTCGCCTTCGGCCACCAGCCGGTCGACGCGCGTGTCAGGGTCCTGAAGCGGCTCCAGCAGGGCACAGCCGTGCAGCGTGGCGAGCGCCAGCAGCACCGTGAGCAGGGTGTAACGGATCCGGCGTCGAGTCATGCCGTGGTCCGCGTGGGGTGCACCCGCACCACGTCGACCGGCTCGCTCAGGCCGTGGAGGGCATGCTGGCCGAGGTCTTCCTGCACCAGTTTCCCGGTGTTGTGCTGGCTCATCTGAGGATGCTCCATGAAATCGCGCGTGGTGACGAGGCCCCCGGGGGGCGCGATGGTCACCAGGCGGGCGGCCAGATTGACCGTCTCGCCCACCACCGTGAACTGCATGCGTTCCCGGGCCCCCATGTTGCCCGCCAGCATCTCGCCGGCATACAGGCCGATGCGGAATTCCACCCGCCGTTCGCCGCGTGCCTCGCGCTCCGCATTGATGCCGGCGATGGTGTTCAGCAGCGCCAGGCCGGTACGCAGGGCGGTGATGCGATGGTCGGGGTCGGGCCGGGCCGCGCCGAAGACCGCCATTGTGCAGTCTCCCATGTACTTGTCCACCGTGCCGCCGTGCTCCGCGATGCACTCGGTCATGGGGCCGAAGAACTCATTGAGCATGCGTCCGAGTGCCTCCGGGGTGCACTGCTGGGACAGGGCGGTGTAGCCGGTGATGTCGGCGAACAGCACCGAGCCCTCGACCGCGCGGCCGCCCAGCTCCACGCGGTCCAGGTTGTCGAGGATGTCCTCGGCCACGCCGGTGGAGACGTAGCGTCGCAGCGCGGCCTCGACCTGGTCCTTGCGCAGCAGGTCGTGGGCCATGGTGTTGAACGCCTCGGTCAGCTGGGTGATCTCGTCGCGCCGCAGTACCACCCGCGGGTCGTCCTGGTCGTCCGGGCCGGGCTGCATGCGTTCGCGCATGGATTCCGCCAGGCGCTCCAGCGGGCGCACCAGGCGCTTGGAGATGTCGATGGCGAGGATCAGGCTCAGCAGGAACACGATCGCGGCGGTGATGACGCCCGCATTGACGGTGTTGCGCATCAGTTCCTGCATCGGTGCCGAGTCGATCCGGGCCTCGATGTAACCCACCTGGACGTCCTGGAACCTCACTTCTCGCCGGTAGGGTTCGGCCCCGGCAGTCAGCGGCCACACCCCGTCGGCGGCGTCGTCGGCTGGCGGCGACCCGGCCGCGGCGACCCGGCCGCGGTCGATGGCATAGGCGGCAATGTACTCGACCCGACCGTCCTCGACCAGCGAGTTGAGGAGGGTTTCCAGCGTGAGGTGGTCTTCGGCGAGGATCAGTTCACCCGAGGTGCGGGCCACCGGAGCCACGGTCAGTTCCGCCTGGGCCTGGATCTGGTTGTTCAGCACCGTGCTGACCTGGCTGAGGATTACCCATGCCAGCACGCCGATCCCGGTCAGGGTGAGCCCGGCGATGACCGCGACGATCTTCCAGGCGATCGGCAGATAGCGGGGCGTGAAATCCGCGGCGCGCCACTGTTCCGGTCGGCCCCCGCGACGGAACAGCCGCATCATGCCGACGCTCCGGATCCCGGCGGGTCGAGATGTTCGGTGATCCAGGCATGCCAGACGGCCTGCAGCTGCGGGGTGCGGGCCGCGATCGCCGGGCGGCGGGCCAGATCGCGGCGGAATACCGGTGCGCCGGACAGGTCCGCCATCGCGCCGCCCGCACGTTCCAGCATCAGGGTGCCGGCGGTGCTGTCCCACAGCGCCTGGCCGCCGTGCAGGTACAGATCCGCACGCCCGGCCGCCAGCCATGCCCATTCCAGGGCGCAGGCGCCCAGGTTGCGCTGGGAAGCGAACGGGGCCGCGTCCAGCAGCGCCCGTCCCAGGGCGCGGGGAACACGCTTGTAGTCCACCAGGGCGATGCAGCGGTGGATCCGGGGAGAAGCGGCGGCAGTGTCCGGCTCGCTGCCGTCCAGCAGCAGCGGGCCGTCTTCCGTGACGGAAAACAGTTCGCCGCGCACCGGGTCCAGGGTGGCCCCGTGGGTCACCCGCTGGCCCTCGATGCGTGCCAGGGAAATGGCGAAAAACGGCAGCCCCGTGGCGAAATTGCTGGTGCCGTCCAGGGGGTCCAGCAGCCAGAATGCCGGGGCCTCGTCGAGGACGCGCTGCTGTTCGGGTGCGTCCTGTTCCTCGCTGAGGACCGGTTCGTCGATGCCGCAGTCCCGCAACAGGTGGCGCACCGCGGAATCCGCGGCATGGTCGGCCGGGGTGATCACCGATCCGTCCGCCTTGTAGTCCACCCGTGTGCCGCTGGCGAAACGCGGCAGGAGCTCTTCCCGACCGATGGTCCGCAGGCCTTCCAGAAGGGCGGAGAATGGGATGCTGTTGCCGTTCATGCGGTTTCCTGGACGGGGCCGGGCCTCGTCTGTGCGGCGCCGAGCCCCGGGGATGGCGGCACATCCGGCGGATCGGCGGGCGTTTGCGGTGTCAGTATGCGTATCATACCGATCCATGACCGGTGTGTTGATCCTGTTAGCCCTGGCTGCGCTGGTGGCCTACCTGAACGCCAACTGGCGGGCGCATGAGCGCGCGCGGCACATCGCGCGGCAGGCCTGCGACCGCGCCGGCGTGCAGTTCCTCGACAGCAGCGTGGTGCGGCGGCGGTTGCGGCCGGTGCGTCATCGGGGCAATCCGGTGCTGCGGCGCGAATACGTGTTCGAGTTTGCCGGCGACGGCGTGGAACGACGGCGGGGCTGGCTGATCCTGCGCGGGGCGGCGCTGGAGCGCATCACCCTGGACTGGCCCGAAGGCGGGCGAACGGTGGATGAAGTCGGAGGCGGCAGTCATGACTCTGAGTGAGTTGCGCTACGCGGTGGCCGTGGCCGATGCGCGGCATTTCGGCCGGGCGGCGGAGGCCTGTCACGTGTCGCAGCCGTCGCTGTCGGTGGCGGTGCGCAAGCTGGAGGACGAGCTGGGCGTTATGCTGTTCGAACGCGGCCACGGCGAGATCAGCGTGACGCCGGCCGGGGAGCGCGTGATCGCCCAGGCACGGCAGGTGCTTTCCGAGGCGGAGCAGCTGCGCAACGTGGCGGCGCAGAGCCAGGACCCGATGGTGGGGCCGCTGCGGCTCGGGGCGATCTACACTATCGCGCCGTACCTGCTGCCGGAGCTGATCCCGGTGCTGCACGAACGCGCGCCGCAGATGCCGCTGGTGATCGAGGAAAACTACACCAGCCGGCTGCGTGAACGCCTCAAGCAGGGCGATCTGGACGTCATCATCGTGTCGCTGCCGTTCGAGGAACCGGGGATCGTGACCCTGCCGCTGTATGACGAGCCGTTCGTCGGCGTTCTGCCGGGGAGTCATCCGCTGGCGGAGCGGGATACGGTCGAACTGCAGGAGATGGCGCAGGAGACCCTGCTGCTGCTGGGTGCGGGGCACTGTTTCCGCGATCAGGTGCTGGAACGCTGCCCGGAGTGTCAAAAAACCGTCACCGCGGACGGCAGCACCCCGAGCAACCTGGAGGGTTCCTCGCTGGAGACCATCCGCCACATGGTCGCCTCCGGGATGGGCGTGACCATCCTGCCGTGCACCGCCGCCGGGGCCGACCGCTACGCCCAGCGGCTGCTGGCGGTCCGGCGTTTCGAAGAGCCCGTGCCGTCGCGCCGCGTGGCGCTGGCCTGGCGCAGCCGGTTCCCGCGGCCGGAGGCGGTGGAGGCCCTGCGTCAGGCGATCCTGCAGACCCCGCTGACCTGCGTGGACTTCATCCGGCCGGGAGACGGCGACGGCTGACCCGCTGCCGGTCCGTCAGTGTCGGGCCAGCACCCGGTCGCGTCCCGAGGTCTTGGCCGCGTAAAGGGCCTCGTCAGCCGTCTGATAGAGGCTTTGCAGGGTCGTGTGGCGGCCCAGCGCGGCCACGCCGATGGAGGCGGTGACGGCGGCCACCCCGTCGCTTTCGACGGCGGCGTCCTCCTCGCCACGCGCGCAGACCCGCACGCCACCGATCGCCTGCCGGATCCGTTCGGCGCAGTCCATGCCGGCGCGCAGGTCCGCCCCGGGCAGGACCACGAGGAACTCCTCGCCCCCCATGCGCACGGACAGGTCTGACTGACGGGTGGATTCGCGCAGGGTACGGGCCACCTCGCGCAGGATCTCGTCGCCCACGGTATGGCCGAAGCGATCGTTGAGCTGCTTGAAGTGGTCCAGATCCACCGCCAGCAGCGACATCGGGCGCTCCTGGCGCAGACAGTCAGCCAGCCACTGCTCGCCCTGGATCTCGAAGGCCCGCCGATTGCCCAGGCCGGTCAGCTCGTCGCGTTCCAGGTTGGCCCGCAGGCGGCGAAAGCGCCAGGCGTTGTGCAGGGCCGGGGCCGCCAGGCCGAGGATGGATTCCACCAGGGCCTGTTCCTGGTCGTCGAAGCGCCGGCCGCGCATCAGCACCAGGGAGCCGAGATCGGTGCCGTTGTAGCTGAGGGCGTATTCGATCCGATGGCGGTCCGCTTCTCCGCCTTCACGGATCTCGCCGTCGTCGGTGGAATAGATCCAGCCGCTGTGCTCCAGGTGGCCGACCAGATGCTCATTGATACGGTCGATCACCGCGCCCAGCTCCAGCGTGGCGGTTACCGTCTGGACGAATCCCAGGGCGTCCAGCGGCGCGTTGCGCTGCGGTCCCCCGCCGTTGCTGGAGACCAGGCGCAGATTGGTGGCGTTGTTGTCGCTGTTCATGGCTGCCTCACGGTGATCGATGATTCCTGGCCGAAGCAGAAGCGAGAACCGTGCCAGGTTCACAAAATGCTGTTTCCGATTGGCTTTTTGCCAGTCGAGGCGGGCGGGGTGTCGGGTTGCCGGCACTTTTTTCGGGCGGGCCGGAAAAAATCCGCCGGGTCGACCGGCAAAAAGCGGCAGGATTTCGACGCCATTCAGGATGGCGGCACGCCACGTGCACATCGAACGGCGTTTCCCTATGCTGCCGCACCGTACAGGCCACCGTGGGAGAAGCGCCGCCATGATCCGCATGCACAACGTTGAACTGCGACGCGGACGCCAGATCCTGCTGCAGGGGGCGGAACTCACCGTGCACCCCGGCTGGCGGGTCGGCCTGACCGGCGCGAACGGTTCCGGCAAGTCCAGTCTGCTGGCCGCGCTGCAGGGCGAACTGTCACTGGATGCCGGATCCATCGAGCAGCCGGACGACTGGGTGGTCGCGCATCTGCCGCAGGAGGTTCCGGGCAGCGCGCGCCCGGCGGTGGAGTACGTGCTGGACGGTGACGCCGAACTGCGCGAACTGCAGCGGCGCCTCGAGGAAGAACACGACGGGGACGGGGCGGAACAGGCGCGGCTGTACGCGCGCCTGGATGCGATCGACGGCTGGACCGCCGAGGCCCGCGCCCGGCGCCTGCTGGCCGGGCTCGGGTTTTCCGACGCGGACGGCGACCGGCCGATGTCGGATTTCTCCGGCGGCTGGCGCATGCGCCTGGGGCTGGCGCGCACCCTGATGACCCGCTCCGACCTGCTGCTGCTGGACGAACCCACCAACCACCTGGACGTGGAGACCATCGTCTGGCTGGAAGGCTGGCTGGCACGTTACCCCGGCACCGTGATCGTGATCGCCCACGACCGGCGTTTCCTCGACGCCGTGGTCACGCATATCGCCCATATCGAACGCGGCGCCCTGACCCTGTACAGCGGCGGCTACACTCAAGCCGAGGCCCGGCGCGCCGAGGCCATGGCGCAGAGCGAGGCGGCCGCGGCGAAGGTGGCCGCGGAACGCGCCCATCTGGAGCAGTTCGTGCGGCGTTTCCGTGCCAAGGCCAGCAAGGCGCGCCAGGCCCAGAGCCGGCTCAAGCGGCTGGAGGCGCTGGAGGACGTCGCGGTGATCCGCGCGGCGCGCCCGGTGCACCTGCACATCCCGTCGCCCCAGCGGCTGCCCGACCCCCTGCTGGCTCTGGACCACGCGACCGTGGGCCATGGCGAGTCGCGGCGTCTGCATCCGGCCAGCCTGCGGCTGCGCCCGGAGGACCGGGTCGGGATCCTTGGTCCCAACGGTGCCGGAAAATCGACGCTGCTGGCCCTGCTGGCCGGCGAGCTGGAGCCGGATACCGGCGAACGGCAGCCGGCCCCGGACCTGCGCATCGGTTATTTCGCCCAGCATCAGCGCGAGCAGCTGGACCTGGCGGTCTCGCCGCTGGCGCATCTGCAGCGACAGGATCCGCGCGCTGCGGAACAGGACCTGCGCAATTTCCTCGGTGGGCTGGGGTTCGGCGGCGAGCGGGCCGACCGTCCGGTGGGCGAGTGCTCCGGGGGCGAGCGCGTGCGCCTGGTGCTGGCACAGCTGATGTGGCAGGCGCCATCGCTGCTGCTGCTCGACGAACCCACCAACCACCTGGACCTGGACATGCGCGAGGCGCTGGGCGAGGCGCTGGAGGCCTACGCCGGGGGACTGGTGGTGGTGGCCCACGACCGCGAGCTCCTGGCGCGGGTCTGCGACCGCTTCTGGCGGGTGGAGGACGGTCATCTGAGCGAATTCGACGGTGATCTCGATGACTATGCCCGTGAACTCCAGGAGCGTCGGAGCCGGGACGAAGCGGGACCGGAACCGGCCGGGCCGGGTGGTGCGGCGGCGGCTTCCGGGGATGATGCCGGGGGTGGCCCGGCGTTGTCGCAGAAGGATCGCCGGCGCGAGGCGGCGCGGGCCCGCGAGGCCCTCAAGCCCCTGCAGCAGCGGGCCGACCGCGCCGAGGCGGAGTGCGCGCGCCTGCAGGAGCGGCTGGACGCGATCGAGGCCGAACTGGCTGACGGCGAGCTGTACACCGGTGATGCCGAGGCCGCGGACCGCCTGGCGGCGCTGACGCGCGAGCAGGGCGAGCTGCGTCGCCGGCTGGAGGACCACGAAGGGGAATGGATGGAGGCCATGGAGGCCCTGGAAGCGGCACGCCCCGATGCCGGAGGCTCCCCGGCGGGGAAGTGAAAGGCCGACCCTTGAACTCGGAAATTTTCGGGTCTATATAAACGGGTGAGTGCAACGAAACGAGGAGTCATGCGATGAACGCACAGGAGCTGAATCGTCGTTGTGTCGAACTCTTCCATCACCCGGACGCGCAGAACCACATGTGGCATCCGCGGATGTTCTGGGAGACGAATCAGGTCGAGAACCCGAAGCCCGAGGACCTGCAGCGGCCGAAGGTGGATCTGCGCGAACTCGAGGTCCTGCTGTCCGAGGTCACGCACCAGCCCTCGGAATGCGCGGACGAGCTGGAAAGGGAAGAGCCGGGTCGCGTGTCGCTGATCCGGCACATGACCGATCGCGGCGACATGCCGTTTCTGCATCGCCCGCATTGAACAACGCCGGGGTTGTCCGGTGCCGGATCGGCCAGGGGCTGGCCTCCTGCATGGTGGGGTAGATCATGCTCGTAGGAGGCCGGCCCTCCGGCCGATGGCGGCGGTGGGCCGGTCCCCGGCCGTTGGTGCAGCGGTTGGGCCTGATCGGCCAGGGGGCTGGCCTCCTACGGGGGTGTGGATGGGTGCCCGTTCGGTAGGAGGCCGGCCCTCCGGCCGATGGGTCTTGGGGGCTGGCGCCGGATCGGCCAGGGGGCTGGCCTCCTGCGCGGTGGGCCGGATCATGGCCGTAGGAGGCCGGCCCTCCGGCCGATGGGAGCTGGCGCCGTGATCGGCCAGAGGCTGGCCTCCTACTGGATGATGAAGTTGGAGAAGTACAGGGCGTCGATCAGCGGGGCGCCGGTAAGCTCTTCCATGATCTCGCGCAGCTCCTCCACCGCTTCGTCGCGCAGCGCCTCGCGGCCGTCACTGCGGCGTACCTCAGCAGGGTCGCGCCCGCCCATGACGTGGATCAGCCGGTCGCGGACCGCGGGCATGTGGTGGCGCACCTGGTCCGCGTCTTCCTGCGAGGCGGTCTCCAGCTGGATGCTCGTCTGCAGGTAGCGGGCCGCGCCGGGGTCCTCGAGGTTGACCACCAGGCTGTCCAGGGTTACGTAGCGCGAATCGCCGTCTTCCGCGGTGGCCGGGCCGGTCGCGAGCGCCAGCAATACGAGCAGCATCAGGGCCGGGAGTCCGGTGCGGGGGACGGGGTGTTTCATGGATCGGGGCATTATGTCGGTCTCGGTTCGGGGATGGATGTCGCGACCGCCGCCGCGCGGCGATGGGGCTGCTGGCGGAAATAACCCGCCATTTCCTCGTAGACCGCGGGCAGGTCCCGCCGCAGGCGGTCGGGCTCGAAGAAGAAGGCCTCGGCGGCCACCGCGAGGAATTCCTCGGGCGCGGTGGCGGCATAGGGATCCAGCGGCAGATCCTCCTCGGAGACGCCCGGGGCGTCGACCCGGGCGTTGAACCATTCCCAGGCCTCGCTGAAGGCGGCGGTCCAGGCGGCCGGGTCGCGGTCGCGCGGCAGCGGCGGGAAGCCGTTCACGTCGCCGTTGCCGCCGTCCAGGATATGCGTCACCTCGTGCACCACCACCGCGCCGTGCTCGAGGACGTCATTCCACGACAGGATCACCGGTCCCCGCTCCCAGGCCTCGCCGGCCTGGGGCATTGCCCCTCGGTGCACGATGCCGTCCTCGTCCACCCATTCGTGATCGGGCACGAAGGTGTCGGGGTAGATGAGCACGGTGTTCCAGTCACGATAGGGCTCGAGACCCAGTTCCAGCACCGGCAGGGCGGCGTAGGCGGCGATCACGTGGCACTGCCAGGGTTCGGGCTCGTGGTCGATCCCGACGAACTCCTTGCTGCCCAGCAGGCCCTCGATGCGCTCGCGCAGGCGTTCGGCCTCCGCGGTGTTCAGGGTGCGGATAAACGGGACCCGCCGACGCAGGTCGGTCCATTCGGTCGCCTCCAGGGTTACGCGCCGTCCCCCGCCGCCCCGGGGCGGGCGACTCAGGCCGCGCAGCCAGTCTCCCAGGCGTTGGGGCAGGGGCAGGTTCACGATGGGCAAAGGGTCCGAGGAGGTGTGACAACCAAACTGCCAGAACCGGGGGCGCCTGCAAAGCGCCTCCCGACAGGGTGTGCGGGGTTTTCTTCAGCCCAGGGCCTGGCAGAGGTCGTCGATCAGGTCCTGCGGGTCTTCCAGGCCGACCGACAGGCGCACCATCGAGCCGGTGATCCCGCGGCGTTCGCGTTCCTCCGGCGACACGCCGTGATGGGTGGTGGTGACCGGCTGGGTCACCAGGCTCTCGGTGCCGCCCAGACTGGGCGCGATGGCGAACAGGCGCAGGCGGTCGACCACCGCGCTGGTACCGTCAGTGTCGGCATCCAGTTCGAGGGTGAGCATGCCGCCGAAGCCGTGCATCTGCTCGCACGCGAGTGCATGGCCGGGATCCTCCGGCAGGCCCGGGTAGCGCACGCGCGCGACCTTCGGATGGCCCTGCATCGCCTCGGCGATGGCCCGTGCCGAGGCGTTCTGGTGGCGGACCCGCACCACCAGCGTGTGCAGGCTGCGGGCCAGCTGCGCGCAGGTCTCCGGGGAGGGCGTGGAGCCCAGGTTCTTGCGCCAGCCAGCCACGGTCCCGATGTTCTCCGTCGAGCCCATCAGGGCCCCGGCGGTCAGGTCGGAATGCCCGCCAAGGTACTTGGTGGCGCTGTGGCTGACCAGGTCGGCCCCCAGTGCCAGCGGGTTCTGGTTCACCGGTGAGGCAAAGGTGTTGTCGACCGCGAGCAGCGCGCCATGGGCGTGCGCCCGCTCGGCGATCTTGCCGATCGGGAACACCTCCAGCGCCGGATTGGTCGGGGTCTCCAGGAACACCAGTCCGGCACCCTGTTCCAGGCAGGCGTCCAGACGGTCGAGCTCGTCGCCCAGCAGGAACTGCGTGCGGATCCCGAGTTGCGGCAGCTGCTCCGAGAGCAGTTCCATGGTCCCGCCGTAGGCATCGCCGATGCAGACGACCCCCTCGCGGCCCAGGGCCAGGAACAGCGCGGTCTCCGCCGCCATGCCCGAGCTGAATACCAGCGCGGCCTCGGCCCCCTCGAGACTGGCGAGCTTGGACTCCACGCTGCGGATAGTCGGATTCATGCCGTAGCGGGTGTACAGGCTCCCGCTGGTGCGTCCTTCGACCACGTCGAGGATTGCCGCGGTGGAGCGGTACTTGAAGGTGGTCGTCGGGTAGATCGGCGTCAGCGCGCTGCCATGGGCATCGCCGATCTCGCCGGCGTGGACGCAGCGGGTGGACAGGCGGCGGTCGTCGGATTCGGCCATCGACAGGCTCCCGGTCGCGAGGGGTGTGGTTCGGCTCAGGCACGCCTGGCCGCGCCGGGGCATTCTAACCGTCGGTCAGGCGTGGCGCAGGGTGCCGTCGAAATAGCGCTGCAGGAAGGTATCGAAGTCCAGGGTGTCGGCGGCCTCGATCTCGGCCTGTTCGGCCAGGCTCTGGCGCGCCAGAGCCTCCAGCATGTCGGCGCGCGGCAGCGGCCCGTTGGAGCGGAACGCCTCGCGGTGCTGGGCCGACAGGCGCCGGGCGTGCACGTGGAACCCCTCCTCGCGCGCCATCATGTCTTCCAGCATGCGCGCCGACGGGGTCAGGTCGGCCTGCTCGACCTTGCCCCACTGCTCGCTGAGAGCGCGGCGGTAGGGGTCGCCCGGGCGGTCCTGGTCGAGCACGGCGGCCACCGGGCGCATCAGCGCCAGCAGTTCGCGTGCCCAGCCCGCCAGCGCGGTATCGCCCTGCGGACGCTGGAGTTCCAGTCCGGGGCGCCGGCCATAGTGCGCCACCTGCAGCAGATTGGCGTCGATCGCGTCCAGCTCGCCCGGGCCGAACGCGGGGCTGGGCTGCAGCAGGCAGGCCAGCGCAAAGGTCTCGAGAAAGCGCAGCTGGGTCTCGTCCACGCCGAGCGGGTGCTGCGCGTTGATGTCCACCGAGCGCAGTTCCACGTACTCGATCCCGCGCGCCTCCAGCGCGTCGGTGGGCTTTTCGAAGCGCTCCAGCGGCTGTTTGGGCCGCACGGTGGAGTAGTATTCGTTCTCGATCTGCAGGATGTTGGCGTTCAGCTGGCGGTATTCGCCGTCGACCTTGACCCCCAGCGCCTCCCATTCGGGGCTGGGGGTGTTGATCGCGCAGCGCAGCGAATCGACGTACCCGGCCAGCGTGTTGTAGTCCGCCTTGATGCCGGTGTCCGCCTCCTTGCGGTTGGTGTAGCCGATGTCGCCCATGCGCAGGCTGGTGGCATGCGGCAGGTAGCTGGTGTCGTCGTCGAAGTCCTCCAGCGTGGTGCCATGGCCTTCGAGAAACGAGTTGCACACGGCCGGCGAGGCACCGAACAGGTACGGCACCATCCAGCCAAAGCGCAGCAGGTTGCGGATCATGCCCATCATGCGCGCGTCGCGGAACTCGCGGGTGTCGGTCTCGCCCAGCACCTCGGCCAGCGCCGGCCAGAACTCCTCGCGCGGGGAGTAGTTGAAATGCACCCCGGCGATCACCTGCATCTTGCGCCCGTAGCGATGGCCCAGCCCCAGGCGATAAACCGTCTTCATGCGCCCGGCATTGGAGGGTCCGTAGTCGGCCACCGGGATCGCCGAGTCGTCGGCGGTCACGCAGGGCATGGAGGTGGACCACAGGATCTCGTCGCCCACGCTGGCGGCCGCGAACGCCTGCAGGTCGTGGAGGAAGCCGAGGGTCTCGCGGACATCCTCGAACGGCGGGGTCACGAACTCCAGCAGCGCCTCGGAATAGTCCGTGGTGATGTAGGGGTGGGTCAGAGCCGACCCCAGCGCCGGCGGATGCGGCGTCTGCGCCGGGCCGCCCTCCGGACTCACGCGCAGGGTTTCCTTTTCCAGGCCGATGCGGCCGTGCAGGCTGCCGGCGGGCAGTATTTCCGCCAGTCGCCCCACCAGGGCCTGCAGATTGCGTTCGTCGCTTCCCACGTGCGGACCGCCTTGCTGGATCGAACTTGGTGGATGAAGACGCGGAAAATACCGGATTGTTCCTCGCCGGTCACCGGACGACCGGTGGCGGTTCTCTTCGTGCCGCCCGGCCGGTATATTAGAAACGGCTGATGTTAGCATGGAGACCCGCATGAGCAAGCCACCCCCCGAAACCGACCCGCGCGACCTGAGCGACCGCGTCATCGACTTCCTGCGCGCGCCGGCCACCCTGCTGTTCCTGGCCGGACTGGTCATTGGCGGTCTGGGCGTCCACTGGCTCTCGGACCCCGAGGTACCGGAAGGGATGCTGCTGGTCACGGTGCACAACGACACCGACGAGATGATCGAAGCCATCCATTTCAGCTTCAGTCACGACCAGAGCCTGAGCGAGTTGCGCGAAGGGCGCATCCGGCCCGGCGAGCGCCGCGACGTGGCACTCAACCACCCGCCGGCAGCCGGTTTCAACATGGAAGTGCGCTACGCCGATGGCGAGACCCAGTCCTTCTGCGCCAACCGGGGCGTCGAGGGCCGGCGCCAGGCAGTGCGACTCTACCGCTGAGGACCCCCGCGTTCCGGCACCATGGGGCGTCCAGGGACCGGCTAACGCCGTTGATGGACAGCCATCACCCGGCTGTCCTAAAGTCAGGAAGCTCAGGGGAGTAGTCACCCCGTCCTTCGGCGACGGGGGCCTGCGTCAACATCATTGGCCCGCACGGGCCGTGGCGCAGGCAGCCGCATCCGGCCCGACGAGACCTGTGGCATGGATCTCCGGCCCGCCGTAACGGCGGCGGGCGTGCTCATGGCCGGGCGGCGGAGGTCGATGCCACCGGTCATCGCCCGCCCGGCCCGGATCGCCCGTCATGGAGCTGTTCCTTCTTTCCGTGTTGACCGTGGCCGTGGCCGAGATCGGCGACCGGTCGATGTTCCTGGCCGCCTTGTTCGGGCTGCGCTGTCACCGCCTGTGGCCGGTGTTCTGGGGCATGACCGCCGGGCTGTTCGCCAACCAGCTGGTGTCGGCCGTGGCCGGGGTTTGGCTGTTCTCGGTGATCGACACCGAGTGGCACCTGTGGCTGGTCGCGATCGCGTTCCTGGCGATGGCGGTATGGGTGCTGATCCCGGAGGACGACGGGGACGGGGTGCCGGAGAACCCCTGCGCCCGCAGCCTGTTCTTCACCGCCGCGACCACCTTCTTCCTGTTCGAGATGGCGGACAAGACCCAGCTGGCGGTGGTCGCGCTGGCCGGGGCCTCCGGCAGCCTGGTGCCGGTGGTGCTGGGCGCGACCCTGGGGATCCTGCTGATCACCGTGCCCGGGCTGCTGCTGGGGCGGCGCTTTGCCGAGCGCATGCCCGTGCACACGCTGCGCTGGTTCGCCGCGGCGCTGTTCCTGCTGATCGGTCTGTGGAGCCTGCTGGAGGCGCTGGGATGGATGCCCGATCTCGGCCTGCCGGACTTCTCCGGCGCCCTGCTGGAGGCCGCCGGCCGGAGCGCCGAGTGATTCCGGCGAGGAGGGCCGCTACCGTTCGCTTTTGTCGTCGGGTTTTCGCGAAAATCCGCGATTTTCATTCGATTGCCTCGATGGGATCATCATCCGGGTGAACCTTCCGGAGGAATGGCCATGAGTCTGCTGATCAACGGCGAGCTGCGCGAAGGCTGGCTGGAGGAGGAATCCGACGAGAACGGCGATTTCGTGCGCCAGGATCAGCAGTACCGCAACTACGTGACCGCCGACGGCAGCCCCGGCCCGCTGGGCGAGGGCGGTTTCACCGCGGCTTCCGGGCGCTATCACCTGTACGTGTCGTATGCCTGTCCGTGGGCGCACCGTGCGCTTATCCTGCGCAGGCTGAAGGGCCTGGAGCCGCACATCGGGCTGTCGGTGGTGCACCACTACATGGGCGATGCCGGCTGGTCGTTCGATGACTGCGACGGCTGCACCGGGGACCGGGTGCACGGCTCGCGTTACATGCACGAGCTCTACACCCGCACCGATCCGCACTACACCGGCATCGTCACCGTTCCGGTGCTGTTCGATACCGAACGCGACCGCATTGCCAACAACGAGTCGCTGGATCTGGTGCGCATGTTCAACAGCGCCTTCGATCACATCACCGGTAACACCCTGGATTTTTACCCGGAAGATCTGCGCGAGGAGATCCATGCGGTCAACGAGCGGGTGTACGAGAACGTGAACAACGGGGTCTATCGCTGCGGCTTCGCGACCACGCAGAAGGCCTATGATGCCGCCTTCGACCGCTTGTTCGAGACCCTCGACTGGCTGGAGCAGCGCCTCGCGCGCCAGCCGTTCCTGGCCGGCGAACGCCTGACCGAGGCGGACTGGCGACTGTTCACCACGCTGCTGCGTTTCGATCCGGTGTACTACAGCCACTTCAAGTGCAACCGCCAGCGGCTGACGGATTTCCCGAACCTGTCCGCCTATCTGCGCATGCTCTACCAGCGCCCGGGCGTGGCCGAGACCGTGCGCATGGACCACATCAAGGCGCACTATTACGGTTCGCACCCGATGCTGAATCCGTCGGGGATCGTGCCGAAGGGGCCGGTGATCGATATCGGCGCCGCGCACGGGCGGCCGCTGGGCGCCCTCCCGCAGGCCCTGCGGAACCCGGGCGAATGAACCGGGTCGGTTTGTCATGTACAAGCACCCGCCCGCCGGGCGGCCCCGTCCGGCGGGTGGCGTGATGAAAGGAGTCCATTGGTGAAGGCAAGCGGGATCATCGGCGGCATCCTCGTCCTCGCCCTGGCGGCGGGCGGGGCGTGGTGGCTGCAGCAGCAGGACGATGCCGGGGCCGCGCGCGCGACCCTGCCGGCCTCCGGCGAGCGTGACGAACGCACGCCGGTGCGCGTCAGCGAGGTGGCGCCGCGCGAGTTCGAGACCGTGATCGAGGCGCTGGGCACGGTCGCCGCGCGGGAGTCGGTCACGGTGCGTGCGCCGGTGACCGCCCGGGTGGAATCACTGGAGTTCGAGGACGGCGAGCGCGTCGACGCGGGTGATGTCCTGGTGCGACTGCGCGCGGACGAGGAACGGGCGCGCCGTGACGAGGCCCGGGTGCGGGTGGAAGACGCCCGCCGCGAGCTGGCGCGGGTGCGTGACCGGGTACAGGACGGCATCGTGACCCGCCAGGAGGTCGACCAGCAGGCCTCGCGCCTGGCCGAGGCCCGGGCCGCTCTGGCCGCGGCCACCGCGCAGGTGGAGGACCGCACCATCCGGGCGCCCTTCACCGGCACCCTGGGCCTGCGCGAGGTGAGTCCCGGGGCCATGGTCTCGCCGGACACGGCCCTCGTGGAGCTGGACGACATCCGCACCGTGCGCCTCGATTTCCCGGTGCCGGAGCGCTTTGCCGCTTCCATCGAGCTGGGCATGCCGATCACCGGGCACAGTGCGGCCGGCGACTTCGCGGCCGACGTGACCGCGGTGAGCAATCGCATCGACGCGGGCACGCGCACCCTGAACGTGCGCGCGGTGGCCGACAACCCGGACGAACGCCTGCGCCCGGGCATGCTCGCCACGGTGCGCCTGGCGCTGGATCCGCAACAGGCGCCGGCGGTGCCCGAGGGCGCTGTGGTGCAGACCGCCGACCAGCACTTCGTCTTCCGCCTGCAGGAGGACGACACGGTCAGCCGCGACCGGATCCGCGTCGGTCGGCGGTCCCCCGGCTGGGTGGAGGTGCTGGACGGCGTCGAACCCGGCGACACCGTGGTCTCCGAGGGCGTCTCGCGGGTGCGTGACGGCACGACCGTGCGCGTACTGGAGTCCGGAGACGACGCATGATCCTCTCGGATGTCGCCAATCGCCGGCCGGTGCTGGCGATCGTCTTCAATCTGCTGCTGGTGACCTTCGGCCTGATCGCCTGGGATCAGCTGCCGCTGCGCGAATACCCCGACGTCGACCCGCCGGTGGTCACGGTGGACACCAACTATCCCGGCGGCAGCGCGGAGATCATCGAACGCGAGGTGACCCAGCGCCTGGAGGACCGTATCGCCGGGGTGGAGGGCATCCGCTACATGCAGTCCTCCAGCGACGACGGGCGCTCGCGCATCACGGTCGAGTTCGGTCTGGACCGCGACATCGACGCCGCCGCCAACGACGTGCGCGAGGCGGTCAGCCGGGCGCAGCGCAATCTGCCGGACGAGGTCGAGCCGCCACGCATCACCAAGGCCGACTCCGACTCCTCGCCCATCCTCTGGCTCAACCTCTCCAGCGACCGCATGAGCGCGCTGGAGCTGGCGGACTACGCCGACCGCAATCTGGTCGATCGACTGTCGGTGGTGGACGGCGTGGCCCTGGTGCGGCTGGGCGGGGCGCGCAGCTACGCGATGCGCATCTGGATCGACCGCGAGGCGCTGGCAGCGCGGGACCTGACCGTGCTGGAGATCCAGGATGCGCTGGAGCGGGAGAACGTCGAGCTGCCGGCCGGACGGCTGGATTCCGACGAGCGCGAGTTCCGTGTGCGCATCGACCGCAGCTACCGCACGCCCGGAGACTTCGAGAACCTGGTCCTGCGCCGCGGCGAGGACGGTCAGCTGGTACGCCTGGGCGACGTGGCCTCGGTCAACATCGGTGCGGATACCGAGCGCACCGAGTTCCGCGGCAATGGCGAGGACATGATCGGGCTGGGGATCATCCGCCAGTCCAATGCCAACGTGCTGGAGGTCGCCAGTGCGGTGAAGGCACTGGCGGCCGATCTGGAAGGCAGCCTGCCGGAAGGGACCTCGCTGGTTCCGACCTACGATGAATCGGTGTTCATCGAAGGGGCGTTGCAGGAGGTCTACGTGACCCTGGGGGTGGCGACGCTGGCGGTGGTCGCGGTGATCTACCTGTTCCTGGGCAGCTGGCGCGCCACGCTGATCCCGGCGGTGACCGTCCCGGTGGCCCTGACCGCGGCCTTCATCGGCATCAACCTGTTCGGCTTCTCGGTGAACCTGCTGACCCTGCTCGCCCTGGTGCTGGCGGTGGGGCTGGTGGTGGACGACGCCATCGTGATGCTGGAGAACATCCATCGGCGTATCGAGCGCGGGGAGCCGGGGCTGCTGGCCGCCTGGCGCGGGGCACGTCAGGTCGGTTTCGCGATCGTCGCCACCACCTCGGTGCTGGTGGCGGTGTTCGTGCCGCTGGCCTTCCTCGACGGCATGGTCGGGCGGCTGTTCGCCGAGTTCGCGATCGCGATGGCGATCGCCGTGGTGTTCTCCAGCATCGTGGCGCTGACTCTGGCGCCGGTGCTCTCGGGGCGCCTGATGCACAAGGGCGACGACGAGACCGGCGCGGCGCGCATGGTGGGCCGGGTATTTGGCGCTATCGAGGCCGGCTACGGGAAGCTGCTCTCCGGCGGGCTGCGCGTGTCCTGGCTGGTGGTCCCGCTGCTGGGCGGGGTGCTGGTCGGGGCCTGGTACCTGTTCGACAGCCTCCCCGAAGAATTCGCGCCGGAGGAAGATCGCGGCGCGTTCTTCGTGATGGTGGACGGGCCCGAGGGAGCGAGCTTCGACTACATGAGCCGGCAAATGGCCGAGGTGGAAGAGCGTCTGCAGCCGCTGATGAGCGAGGAAGGCGGGCCGATCCGGCGCGCGCTGGTGCGTACCCCGCGCGGGTTCGGCGGGGTGGAGACGGTCAACGACGGCTTCGTCATCGCGATCCTCGAGCACTGGGAGGACCGCGAACCTTCCGGGCGCGAGGTGATGAACTGGATCGAGGACAGCATCGGCGAGATGCCGGGCGTGCAGGCGCGCGCGGTGATGCGCCAGGGACTCAGCACTGGCGCGCCCGGGCCACCGGTGCAGTTCGTGATCTCCGGGCCCGACTTCGAGACCCTGGAAGAATGGGGCAACGCGGTGCTGGACGAGGTGCGTGACGTGGACGGCCTGCGCAACCTGCGTCTGGACTACGAGCCGACCCAGCCGCAGCTGAGCGTGTCGGTGGACCGCGACCGCGCCGGGGACCTGGGCATCTCCATGCGCGACATCGGCCGCACGCTGGACATCCTGCTGGGTGGCCGGGCAGTGACCCGCTGGCAGGACCGTGGTGAGGAATACGACGTGATTCTGGAGGGGCTGACCGATCAGCGGCGCACCACCGAGGCCATCGACAACATCCATCTGCGCGCCGAGTCCGGCGAGCTGGTGCCGCTGTCCAGCGTGGTGCGCTACGAGGAGCGTGCCGGGCCGGCGTCGCTGTCGCGCTACAACCGCGGCCGGGCAGTGACCCTGCAGGGCGGCGTGGGCGGCGAGCTGACGCTGGGCGAGGCGCTGGAGGTCCTGGATGCGGCGGCCGAACGGGTGCTGCCGGAGGAAGCCCGCATCGACTACAAGGGCCAGTCGCTGGATCTGCGCGAGGGCTCGGAGGCGATTCTGTTCGTGTTCGCGCTGGCGCTGCTGGTGGTGTTCCTGGTGCTCGCCGCGCAGTTCGAGAGTTTCGTGCACCCGTTCGTGATCATGCTGACCGTGCCCCTGGCCGTGGTGGGGGCCTTGCTGGGTCTGAGCCTGACCGGACAGACGCTGAATATCTACAGCCAGATCGGGATCGTGATGCTGATCGGACTGGCGGCGAAGAACGGCATCCTGATCGTCGAATTCGCCAACCAGCTGCGCGATCGCGGGCGCGAGTTCCGTGACGCGGTGATCGAGGCCGGTCGCCTGCGCCTGCGCCCGGTGCTGATGACCGCCCTGACCACCGTGGCCGGCTCCATCCCGCTGATCCTGGCCTCCGGCCCGGGCGAGGAGACCCGTTTCGTGATCGGGGTGGCGGTGTTCTCCGGCGTGCTGTTCGCCACCGTGTTCACCCTGTTCGTGATTCCGGCCACCTACTACCTGATCGCTCGCGGCACGACCTCCCCACTGGCCACCACACGGCGGCTGGAATCCATGGATGAAGAGATCAGGGACGTCGACGGCGAAACCCGCCCGTAGGAGGCCGGCCCTCCGGCCGATGTCGGCGGTGGGTCGGTCCCGGCCGTCGGGGCACCGGACGGGCCTGATCGGCCAGGGGGCTGGCCTCCTACGGGGGGTGTCGATGGGTGCCCGTTGGG
>NZ_ATUL01000013.1:0-90564 GCF_000420185.1 Thioalkalivibrio sp. ALR17-21
CTCGGCTACCGGGCTCCGATCGAGGTCCTGGAGCAATCCTTATCGCGGCGACGCGCCGCATGACGTGGCGTTGCACTTATTGGTTGAATTCAGGGCAGAGAAAAAGTCGCCGCGCGAGTTGACTGCAGCATGCAGCATGTCATCAATCTTAGCCGAATCCGAGGAATGGGGATCGGGCCAGTCGATCTCTTCCCCGGTCGCGATCGCTGCAAACGCCTCTTGCGGATCGACTTCTCCCTCCACGCCCAACCCCACGGTATAAGTCACCATATGCTGCCAGAATGCCGGGTTGCGTGCGTCAGTCGGAACCGCATTTTCCAAATCATCGCGCAGGTCGTTCTTCCAGTACTCCATCGCAACGTCTGCAAGCGTATTTGAATGGCCATCCCTGAAGGGGGCAGATGGTATATACTGGTAAGTCTCTTGACCGTCACTCCTCTGGTGCTCCGTCCCTTGGGCATCATCGACATTACCAACACGAGGGCTCGGACCATTCCAATATCCGTCCGACATCAAAATGGTGTAACTCTGGCGGCACTCCAGATGCGCTCCTCTAGGGTCTCCCCTCTCACCTGGAGTTTCGCTCCATGGACCACGATCATCATCCCGGCCGAAATAGGTACCAGCGGCCTGCAAAGCGGTCCTGAGCGGCGTCCCTGCAGCAGGGACATCCTGCTCATAAAGTTCCTCGAAAAAATCTTCTCTGTCAGACCCTGCGAACGGCCGGACCCCCGATATTACGCCTCTATTTATACTTCCATAACCCACCCGGAACTCTTCACCCTGATCTGCGAACGCAGCGCCGATTCCGGCCCGAGATGCAAAGATCCGGTTCCGATGATACGAATACCAGTTCGCAAAATTCTGGATCTCCTGCTCGTACGTGCATACTCCACCGTCGCAATCGACCCGGCTTTCCCTTCCATGGCCTGAATAGGCATCATTTCCGCTGTGTATCTGAACAAACTCGTAACTTGATCGATCGTCTTCCGGGCCGCCTGTGTAATAGTAGTACGCTGCAGGCCAAAAATTTTTAAACCCTGATGAGTGTCCACCGTCATCATTCAGCCAGCGTGCCCACTGCCGATTCGAGCTCGTAAGATCACGCTCACCATAATCAGAAAAAAGCGGGCGATTGGGTGCACTGGCCGGATCTGCATCCGGCATCCGGGAACCGTCAGGGAGGGACCAGGGCTCATACGTCACCGAGGGGTCGTAATAAACGGTATTGAAGTCGGAAGACCGGTACATCGCTGCCATATCAGTGTCCGAAAAGCGCACCGTTCGACGATTCGAATACTGAGGGGAGCCGCCGTGAAGGTTTGCGACACGGGGAAAGGTCCACATCACATAGTCGGTGTTAAGCCCGGATCCGAACCGGGTGGTTAGCTCGTCCGGCATGGTCTCCCACTGCATGGAACCCGAGTCGTCAATCAGGAACAGGATGTTCGGGTCCACCGGGCTGGTGAGGAAAAGAGGGACCTGGGCGGGAGTCTGCGCCTGCGCCGGCCCCGCAATGCCTACAAATGCGGTTGCCAGGGCCAGCGTCAGGGCACTCTTGCGAAAGGTTCGCCGGGCACCAGGAGTCCGTTCCATCCCTGCTTCTCTGGTTTTCATCGCAGTCACCTCTTTTCCCTTTCTATCGTTCAATTCGTCACGCGAATGACGGCCTGGAGCACAACCCGAGTCTGATCCGTCCCTCCAACGCCCACGGATGTAATGCGATACGCGCTGACGGACTCCGTAGCCCCGAATTCTTCATCACAGACCTGCCCGGGCGGGCAGGAGTCCTCACCGACCAGGGACAGAAGTTCCACATGCGTGGCATGCGCCTCGGTATCACCGGGATCCAGTAGATCGAGCCACTCCTCCGCATCGAGCGGTGAGAAGCTGATCGAGCCGTCCGGAGACCCCGGGACCTGGTTCCGCGCTGCCGCACGCAAACCAGCTTCGGCCTCCTGAAAGGCAAGGTTGCGATCATGCATGTTGCCGGCCATTCGTTCCTGGAGGACGGTGTTCTGCATGCCGGCGACTGCCAGCAGGGTGATCACGATCAGCAGGATGAGGCCAACAATAAGGGCCGCGCCTTGCTGGCGTCCGCGGCCGGGACTCAACGGAGGGTGTCTTGTCTGATTTCGCATGGAGCAGCCCCTCGTGCTCATTCAAGAAGATTCCGGGCACCGATGGTGGTGCTGAAGGTCTGGTAAAGACGACGATCCGGCGCATTGAAAAGGTTACCGGAAGACGTCGGAAAGTAATGATTTTGTCGAGGCTGATCTACGACGTTGTCCTCGTCGCCGTTGTAGACCAGAAGATGTACGCGAACAGCTGCAGCATTGCTCCAGTCCGTAGCGCTCATATCACTGGCCCATCGATACGTCGAAACAACCAGATCCGAGGGGTCATTTTTGAGGCCATACTCTACGCTCATGTCATAAACACCACTTACGATTTCCTCGACTTCGTGTGAAGGATTACCATAACCACCTGAGGTAGTCGTACGGCGGTAGAGACTGGATGTGGATCCATCCGATGAGGTGCCCACATAGTAGGTCCGGCTGGACAGGGAGAGCAGATCAATCGGCCCCTGGAAATCGGTGTAGTCAACCTGACCGGCCGGGCCAATATTTCCGGGATCGACGTTCTGTCCAGGGCCCCGGTTAATCACGCCCTGTTGTGCTGGGACATTCTGAAATTGCTCACATACCCCGGTCGCGGGGTCCACAATGAGAAGAATCTGCCCTTGTTTAACCTGTTTGGGATCGCCCTCGTCGAGCTGGAAGGCTGGCTGAGTGCCCCCGGCGGCCTCAAATGGGCCACCGCCAACCGTATTCATCGAGGAAACCGTAAGGATATCCCCTCGAAGGTGTCCGGGCGGAACATCGCCATCAATAAATCCGTCGCCAGGCTCATGGAGCTCTGGGTCGTAATCCGAGCTCGCAGTATCCAGGAGGTTATTGACCGATCCGGGGCACCCGCCGTATCCGGCCTGACGCACATCCCGAGCAAGTATATCCAGGGCAAATCTCCCGGTTTCCTGCACACTGGACATCGCCTCCTGGGTGCGATTGGTCTGCTGAGTCCCGATGAACACGTGAATAATCCCAGCAGTCAGCAGCAGGCCGAGCAACAGGGCAATCATCAACTCCACGAGGGTAAGCCCGCGCGGCGGCAGAACGGCAGCCACTGACGCGGGTTGCCACTTAGCGCCACTCATATTTCGGTCTCCGTGGTAAAGACTTCGGTATATCCATCTGCAGGCGGGTCGTCATCATCGTCGATGCGGTCTTCCTGCCAGCGTACGGTGATAGTGAACGTATCGCCACTTCGGGAAACACTGGCCTGACCGGCGGGGAGGGTACAGGCGATCGCGTTTTTCCATTGAGCAAGGTCCTGGTCAGCGAGATCGCCGGTCGGGCTCAGGTTAGTATTGCAGACACCACCCGTCCCCTCATCATCTGTGAAGGCGGTATCGTAATCACCCGACAGAGCGGCCTGGCGGTTAGTCCGCATGCGGTCGGCAATGTCATAGGCAAGGTTGGTGGCCTGGGAACGCATGTAGGAGCCCTGGTTGGACTGCAGGGCGTTGGCCTGCAGGGCCGCAAGGCCGATCAGGCCGATCGACAGAACGAGAACGGCGACGAGAACCTCGACGAGGGTTACGCCCCGGGACTTTCGGCGCGCCGGACATTGCTGGAATCGCGATTGGGTCATTGCGGTTGTGCCTTGCATTCTTCGGTCCTCGCGGATCAGGGGCAATCGGAGCGGACAATGCCGACCTTGCCGCCAGGTCCGATGTTCAGATCGCGGGCGCGCTCGCCGGTACATCCCTCGGCGTGGATGAAGAACATGGGCCGGGAAGCGTCATCACGGCCGGGGCTTTCGCGCCCACCCAGCGGCCCGAAGGTGACATGGTGCTCTCCGTCGTCGATATTGTGGCTGATGACGACACGCTCGGAGCCAACCTCCCAGCGGCGCAGGGGATCGTCCATCGCGGAAGCGGTACAGGCATCGCCCAGGATCACCCGCCAGCCATTTTCGTCCCAGGAATCTCCCGCCACCGGGCAGACGGAGACTTCGACCCCGCGAGTGACCGCTTCGCTGCGAGCGAAATTAAACGCTGTACTGAGTTGGTTCGCGGCCGTCGTGGCCCGGTTGTTCTGGACCAGACTCTGGAAGCCGGGAACGGCGACCGTGAGCAGGATGGCCGCCACCGCGATGGTGACCATCAGCTCGATCAGGGTGAAGCCGGTAGCGTTACGAGACATGCCGCGGGTCCTTGTGGAATCGGTCGATTTCACTATGAGCGCAAGCCATGTGACGAGCAAGGGTTTCAGTGCCGAACGGTCGGCAAAGGCTACCGAATGGTTATGGATCGAACGGGCAGCCCTGATGGGCGACGCGAGGGCGACCGGCGCGGTTGATGACGACGGCCCGGCCTGCCGCTTCGTTGCAAATTCTCAGCGTACCCATCTGGAGCGCGCCGGAGAGGCGCCGGGTGGCCCCGAGCGCTCCGTAGGTGACGCGATGCCGCACCGGGAGATTGCCACGGATTTCCAGGCCCCCGCCGGGGTTCCCCTGCCGCCGGCGAAGGATGTCGTTCGCGCTGGCAGGCTGGGTTGCGAGACCGGGGTTGTGAAAAACCAGCCACCCGGACTCCCAACGGCCATCGCCGGAACAGTGAACGCCGTTGGCACTGGCACAGAGAGTAACCGGCGCAGCGGTCCGCACGGCCTCGCTGCGTGCATGATGGAGAGCGGTGACCAGTTCGTTGGTGGTGGCGATCAGCCGGAACCGGTCCACGAGTTGCGCAAACGACGGGATGCCCACGGTCACCAGCAGGACGAAGACCAGCAGGGCCACGAGCAGTTCGATGAGCGTGAGCCCGCGGGTCCGCGGGCGGTATGCGGTCGGGGTCACGTCGGCTCCTCCCTGAGTCCGGACATGGTTGCGGGCGTTTGGCTCGCCCAGGGTGGCAAGCTAGCGCGCGGGCGCCGTTGCTGCAAGGGCATTGTGGCGAGGCGCGGGCCCGGCGGGTTCGCGGGAACCCGGCACCCGGGCGCTGCCTTATGGGGTAGAGCCATGGAGTCACCCGGAGGGATGATGGCGAAGAACGTTCAGCAGATGGATCAGGCGCAGTTGCTGGAGCTGCAGCAGCAGGCCGCGCGGGAGGCTCGCCGGGACGCGGTTTTCCGCGACGAGGCCCGGTCGGGCGTGCCCACGCCGGAGCTGGTGGTGATCCCGCCGGGGGAGCTGGAAATCGGTTCCGATGCGCGGGAGTTCGGGCGCCAGGAGCACGAGGGCCCGCGGCGGCTGGTGACGCTGGAGCGGCCGTTCGCGCTGGGGCGTTTTACGGTCACGCTGGAGGAGTGGCTGGCCTTCGAGGAGGCCACCGGCCACGAGCGCTGGGACTGGCTGGTGCGGCCGAAGACGCCGCGCACGCCGATGTTCAACATCAAGCCGGCGGGGGTGCGCAAGTATCTGGAGTGGCTGAGCGAGGAGACCGGGCAGCGTTACCGCCTGCCGACCGAGGCCGAGTGGGAGCATGCCTGCCGCGCGGGGACGACCACGCCGTTCGCGTTCGGCGAGGTGGTGGGCTGCCGCGACGTGCATTTCAATTCGCTGTTCCCGTACGAGGAGCGACGCCAGCGGCGCAAGTGGTATATCCCGGCGTGCTTTCCGCTGAACCGGCCGCTGGATGTGGGCAGCTTTCAGCCGAACCTGTGGGGGCTGTACGACATGCACGGGAACGTGCAGGAGTTCACCGCGACGCCCTGGCACGACAACCACGCCAGCCTGCCGCGCGACGGGGTTTACGGGCCGGAGCCGGACAACGAGTGGCTGGTGACCAAGGGCGGCTCGTGGTTCGACCCGGCCGTGCTCACGCGCAGCGCCGCGCGCCGGCGCCGCAACGTGGACGAGATGGACACCAACCTGGGCTTTCGCGTGCTGCGGGAGCTGGAGGGCTAGCCCCGCGGCTTGTACGAAGCGCCGCATCGCGCAGGGGGCTGCGCCCCCACAAGGCGCCCCCGGGCCGCGGGGCCCGTCCTCTGGCCGAAGACGGCATGAGTGAGACCTTATTCCGGTCGGAACAGGTGGATTTCGAGGCCTTCGATGTGGCGGTAGTGGCGATCGTTGGCCGTGACCAGGGGCTGGCCAAGCTGGGTGGCCGTTGCGGCAACCAGGGCATCGGCCATTTGCATGTTGTGGCTGAGCGCATACGTCTCGACCAGGAAGGTGGCACGAGTCGAAATCGCTTCGCTGACGGGTTGAATTGTGGCATCCCAGTAGCTCATGGCCTGCCGAAGCATCCGGAATTCGGCCTGGTTCCGCAGGCCCTGAACCAGCTCCATGTAGGTAACGGCAGACACCGTGAACCCGGGCGAACTGTCGAGCCAGTCCCCCGCTTTCCGGTTCCCGCGCAGGTTCCAGATCAGGACATCCGTGTCCACCAGCATCAGTCGAACGCCCTCGGTTGGCGCATCCGCCGAACCTGGTCGTCTACCGATCCGGTCCGGTCACTCCAGAGTCCGAACAACGGATTGCGAGTCCTCTCTTCTCGCCCGTTTTCCTCGCGGAGGGTGAAGGGCACAAGACGGGCCCGCTTGCGGCCATGATAGGTGATCACGATCTCCTCTCCACGATCGATCGCGGCGAGGAGTTCGCGGCTGTGGAGCCGCATGTCTTTGGTGGTGGCTTCCATCTTTGCCTCCAAGGGTTACACTTTTTAGTGTAACCCTTGGTCCTGTACTGCCCAAATCCCATTGCCCGCGCCCCATGAGCTGCGATTGGAGCAGGTCGTCCGGGTGCTGCACCCTCAGAGCCAGCGGGCGAGCCAGAGTCGGAAGCGCAGTTCCAGCGGCGGGGCGTAGCCCTGTTTGCGGAAGACGACGTCGCCGTCGGTGTTGATGATGAAGCTGGCGGGGACGCCCTGGACACCGTAGCGGGCGGCGAGCTGGCCCTGCGGGTCGTTGATGGTGGCCAGTTCGCGCTCGTTCTCGTTCAGGTGGTCGATGACCTCCTGCGGCTCGCCGGACTGCATGGCGACGGTCAGCACCGGATGGCTGTCCGACAGCCGCACGATCTCGCCTTCCTCCAGCCGGCAGATGGGACACCACGTGGCCCAGAAATGCAGCAGCACGGGTTCGTCGCCCACGTAGTCCGCCAGGGCCACGGGCGAGCCGTCGAGCAGTTCGGCCTCGAACTCGGGGGCCGGGCCTTCCACCATGTCGCGGGCCATCCAGGCGCGCACCAGCAGGAAGATGGCCAGCGCGATGGCGATCTGGATGCCCCAGCCGAGCGCACGGCGGCGCGCGGTGGGTTTCGGGCGTTCGGGTTTTTCGGGCTGGGTATCGGTCAACGGATCATCTCGGCCTGGCCGGGTCGGGCGCGGGTGCCGCGCTGTTTGGGGCCCTTGCGCACGGCAATGCGTACCAGTTCGTCCTCGTCGTCCATCAGTTGTTCCCGCTGGTCTTCGCTCAGCAGCGGGTTGCGGGCCACGAAGTAGCGCAGGTTGGGGTCGCGGTCGTTCACGCAGGCGGCCACCTGCTCCGGGGTGAGGTCGGGCCGCTTGGCGCAGTTCAGGCGCACGGTCTGGTTGGGATCCGCCAGCAGCAGCGCGACTTCGTCGGGCTGCAGATCGAGGCGGCGGGAGAAATACGCCTTGACCTGGGCATGCTGGTCGCGCACGAGAAACGGGCGCCAGCACGGGTCGAGGTCGGCGGCCAGCGCCATTTCCATGCGCTGGTCGAAAGAGAGTTGTCGATACTGTTGCTCAAGCTCGGTCATGGCAGGGCCGAACGACACCGGAAAGGGGGCTGTCGTATTATAAGCAGACTGTAATGACGGCGAGGATTCCCATGACCGCACCGGTGGCCGAAAAACCGCTGTTCCACGTGCCGTCCACGGCGCACGTGACCGCCGGGCTGCACCACCTCGGCGAGGCCGAGCGCGCGGAGCTGGTGGAACGCATCAAGCGCCTGCTGCGCGAGCGCGACGCGGTGCTGGTGGCGCATTATTACGTGGACGAATCGCTGCAGCGCCTGGCGGACGAGACCGGCGGCTGCGTGGCGGATTCGCTGGAGATGGCGCGCTTCGGCAAGGACCATCCGGCCAGCACGCTGGTGGTGGCCGGGGTGCGTTTCATGGGCGAGACGGCCAAGATCCTCAGCCCGGAAAAACGCGTGCTGATGCCCACGCTGGAGGCCGAGTGCTCGCTGGACCTGGGCTGCCCGGCCGACGAGTTCGCGAAATTCCGCGCGCAGCACCCGGACCACACCGTCGTGGTGTACTCGAACACGTCGGTGGACGTGAAGGCGCAGGCCGACTACGTGGTCACCTCCAGTATTGCCGTACCGCTGGTGGAACACCTGCGCGACCAGGGGAAGAAGATCCTGTGGGCGCCCGACAAGCACCTGGGCGACTACATCCGCCGCACCACCGGCGCCGACATGGTGCTGTGGGACGGCTCCTGCGTGGTGCACGACGAGTTCCGCTCATGGGCGCTGGAAGACCTGCGCAGCCGTCATCCGGACGCCGCCGTGCTGGTGCACCCGGAATCGCCGCGCGAGGTGATCCATCAGGCCGACGTGGTGGGCTCCACCAGCCAGCTGATCGCCGCGGTGAAGGACCGCGACGAGCCGGAATTCATCGTGGCGACCGACAAGGGCATCTTCTACAAGATGCGCGAGGCGGCCCCGGACAAGACCCTGATCGAGGCCCCCACCGGCGGCGAGAGCGCGACCTGCACCAGCTGTGCCCACTGCCCGTGGATGGCGATGAACGATCTGGTCTCGCTGGCCAATACGCTGGAAGACACCGCCGAACCGGCCACCAACGAGATTTTCATCGACGAGGACGCCCGTCTGAAGGCCCTGACCGCGACGCAGCGCATGCTCGACTTCGCCGCCGAGCACCGCAAGGCCACCGCCGGCGACGCCTGAACACGGGGAGCGGGATGATGCCGCCTCATGCGACCGGTACAACGCTTGCGGGACAGCCCCCCGCATCATCGCCGCTCGAACGTCACCGTGTCCTGGCGACACTCCGGGCGCATCGCGCCATACTGATCCGCGAGTTTGGCGTACGAGAGCTCGCGCTGTTTGGCTCGCTCGCCCGAAACGAAGCCGCCCATGAAAGCGACATCGACATCCTCGTCGATTTCGCCGACCCAGCCTCAGCACAACAGTATTTCGGGCTGCAGTTCTACCTCGAGGACCTGCTCGGACGCCCTGTAGACCTGGTAACCGAACGAGCCCTGCGCCCCGAACTACGGCCGTATGTGGAACGCGAGGCCATTCATGTCTGAATCGTCACCCTCTCGGGCATGGCATTTCTATCTCGATGACATGTTGCGCTTCGCCCGCAAGGCGCTCGCCTACACCGAAGGCATGGATCACGACGCTTTCGTGCACAACGACCTGGTTTTTGATGCAGTGCTTCGCAACCTGGAGCTGATCGGAGAGGCTGCGACTCACATCCCGGAAGACATCCGCCAGGCACACCCAGAGATTCCGTGGCGCATGATCGTGGCCACGCGAAACCGCCTTATTCACGCATATCTCGGAATCGACAGCGACACCATCTGGGACCTGGTGCAGACCCATTTGCCCGAACTGGTGATACAGCTTGAGCAATTCCCCGTCAGCGATCGTTGAGCCAGGCGGCCCACTGGGAGTGGGTGGAGGCGTCCACGCCGTCGGCTTTCGCTGCCTGCTGCAGGTGGGCCTGCAGGTCTTCCATCAGTTGCGAGTCCATCAGCTCCGGCTGCAGGGTCAGCTGGGCGTGCAGCGTGGTGTACACCAGCTTCAGCTCGCCCAGGGCATACTGCGACCAGTCGAATTCGGCCATCAGAGGTTCTCCGCGATGAATGATGATCCCGGCATCCTGCGGCCCCGCGCGGGCCGTCGCCAAATGAACCTGCAGGGGCGCGGAGATGTTTAAGCGCCGCGCGCGTCTGCTGGTGGCCGCCGCCGGGAACGACGGCCGCGCCGCTCGCGTAACCGAGCTGGCCGCGCAGGACGGGGACGTAGCCGAATGGCTGGAGGTTCGCCCGCGCCCGGCCATGGGCGAACTCGCGCGCGAGGACCTGGAGTGGGCGGACCTGCTGGTGGCCGTAGACAGCAGGGCCGCGAAGGACATGCCGGCCGGTCGCCCGCCCGGCTGCCGCCCGAAGTACTGGCAACTCCCGCCGGCCAGCGTGCTGCACGACGACCCGGCCACGTTCGACGAAGCCACCCACTCGGCACTCGCCTGCATGGCCGGCGGCATGCGCATGCTCGCCCGCATGGACGCCGAAGACCCGGCCGAACCGCAGTAACACCTCAACATGGCGTGAGGCCCCAGCCGGTCTGGCCGTGGGGAGTGCCGCACTGCGGCAGCATATGCGTTCGGGCGGGCAACGCCTTGTGGCTGCGCCCCGGGCGTGACTGTCGTATCGTAGGAGGAAAGGAGGCTCGGGCATGCATCCATTGATCCAGCAACATCGTAAAGCGCTCGAATCGGTATGCCGCGACTTCGGTGTATCGCGGCTGGACGTTTTCGGGTCTGCAGCCCGTGGGGATGATTTCGACCCTCAATGTTCGGACGTGGACTTCCTGGTGGAATTCAGTCCGGACCAGACCGAATGCTCTCTGGAGCAATTCCTCGCCCTGCGCAGCGAGTTGAGCAACATTCTTGGGCGGCCCGTGGACCTGGTGATGCCGGAAAGCGTGACCAATCCGTACGTCCTCGCGGATATTGAAGAATCTCGGGAAGCGGTCCATGCGGCGTGATCCGCGGGCTTACCTGTGGGATGCGCGTGAAGCCGCCCGACGCGTGGCCGAGTTCGTGAAGGACGCAAACGAAGAGGATTACGTTGCCAGCGATCTGATGCGTTCCGCCGTTGAGCGGCAGCTGGAGATTCTGGGCGAGGCGCTGGGCCAGCTGGAAAAAGCGAATCCCGAAGTGGCTCGACAGATCCCGCAATTGAGGGCCGCCGTGGATCTGCGAAACCTGCTGATCCACGGTTATGCGAAGATCGACGACCGTATTATCTGGAATACCGTCACCACCGACGTCCCGGTCATGGCCCGGGAACTGGACAGCATACTGCGGCAACTGGACGGATGAGACGTCCAATGGCGGCCGTCAGGTTCAACGGACGACATCGCCAAAATTCAAGTCCACACGTCATCCTCGGCGGGCTCACGCCATTCATGGATCGTACTGGCGGAGTGCTCGGAGAAAGCCTGTACGTCGGCATCCTTCGCGCCACCGTCGTCGACCAGCACGACCACCCGGGCATGCGTATTGTTCAGACGCGCATACTCATCCGGAATCCTGACGACCCCATCCCGAATATCAGCCTCGAACTCAATCGCATACATCCCGCACCTCCGTGCCAATATCGCGTACACGTCAAGGATCAGGGTAGCACTCCGCCCCGGCGGGCGCCGGGGCGGAGACGGGCGTCAGGCGTTGGCGGCGGCGCGCGAGGCCTTCTTGCGCTCGTGTTCCAGCAGGAGCTTCTTGCGGATGCGGATGGCGCTCGGGGTCACCTCGACGAGTTCGTCGTCATCGATGAACTCGATCGCCTGCTCCAGCGTCATGCGCACCGGCGGGGTCAGCTGGATGTTCTCGTCGGTGCCGGCGGCGCGCACGTTGGTGAGCTGCTTAGCCTTGAGGGCGTTCACGACCAGGTCGTTCTCACGCGCGTGCAGGCCGATGACCATGCCCTCGTAGACCTCTTCGCCGGGGCCGATGAACAGCTTGCCGCGGTCCTGCAGGTTGAACAGGGCGAAGCCGATCGCCTTGCCGGGACCGTTGGCGATCAACACGCCGTTCTGGCGCGAAGCCACCGAACCGGTCGTGGACAACGGCCCGTAGTGGTCGAACACATGGTGCAGGATGCCGGTGCCCGAGGTCGCGGTCATGAACTCGGTCTGGAAGCCGATCAGCCCGCGCGAGGGGATGGTGTAGTCCAGGCGCACCCGGCCCTTGCCGTCCGGCATCATGTTGGTGAGTTCGCCGCGGCGTTCGCCCAGCTTCTCCATCACCGTGCCCTGGTGCTCTTCCTCGATATCCACGGTCACGGTCTCGTAGGGCTCCTGCTTGACCCCGTCGACCTCGCGGATGACCACCTCGGGACGCGACACGCCCAGCTCGTAGCCCTCGCGGCGCATGTTCTCGATGAGGATGCCCAGGTGCAGCTCGCCGCGGCCGGAGACGCGGAACTTGTCGGGGTCCTCGGTATCTTCCACACGCAGGGCGACGTTGTGCTTGAGCTCCTCGTCCAGGCGCTCGCGAATCACGCGGGAGGTGACGTATTTGCCCTCCTTGCCGGCCAGCGGGGAGGTGTTCACCTGGAAGGTCATGCTGACCGTGGGCTCGTCCACGGTCAGGGCCGGCAGGGCCTCGACATTGCTCGGGTCGCACAGGGTGTCGGAGATGAACAGCTTGTCCATGCCGGTGAAGGTGATGATGTCGCCGGCGTTGGCCTCGCTGACATCCACCCGGTCCAGCCCGTGGAAGCCCATGATCTGCAGCATGCGGCCGTTGCGCACGCCACCCTCGCGGTCGATCACCTTGACCTGGGTGTTCGGGGTGATGCGCCCGCGCTTCACCCGGCCTACACCGATCAGGCCCTGGTAGGAGTTGTAGTCCAGCGAGGAGACCTGCATCTGGAACGGGCCGTCGGCGTCCACGTCCGGCGGCGACACGTGCTCGACGATGGTCTCCAGCAGGCAGGTCATGTCGCCTTCGGTCACGTCCGAATCCATGCCGGCGAAGCCGTTGAGCGCCGAGGCGTAGACGATGGGGAAGTCCAGCTGCTCGTCGCTGGCGCCCAGGCGGTCGAACAGGTCGAAGACCTGATCCACGGCCCAGTCGGGGCGCGCGCCCGGGCGGTCAACCTTGTTGACCACCACGATCGGCTTGAAGCCCATCGCGAAGGCCTTCTGGGTCACGAAGCGGGTCTGCGGCATGGGGCCGTCCACCGCGTCCACCAGCAGCAGCACGGAGTCGACCATCGACAGCACGCGCTCGACCTCGCCGCCGAAGTCGGCGTGTCCGGGGGTGTCGACGATGTTGATGCGGTAGTCCTGCCACTTGATGGCGGTGTTCTTCGACAGGATGGTGATCCCGCGTTCCTGCTCCAGCGCGTTGGAATCCATGACCCGCTCGCCGTGGTCGCCACGTTCGTCGAGGGTGCCGGACTGGCGCAGGAGCTGGTCGACCAGCGTGGTCTTGCCATGGTCGACGTGGGCGATGATGGCGATGTTGCGAAGCTTCTCGGTCATGGAATACGAACTCTGGGTACTGGCAAAAGGGCCGTCACTATACAGATTTATTCGCGCCCGCGCTGCCACTCCCGCGTTTTGCACGCAGGCTCCTTCTCTCCCCGTCCACCCTTAACTCCCGGGAGAGCATCCCTGCCCCGCAGCCCCGAACCGCCGTTCCCCGTCCAAGGCCAGCCAGCCCGGCGCACCGAGCCGATCGCCGACAACACGTTGGGCTCCGTTGAAGACACGTAGATTTGGTGCTACACGTATTTGCGTGACCAAGGAGGCTTCAGCATGAAGCAGAACATCACCCTGTCTCTCGACAAGCAGGTATTGACCGAACTGAAGGTTATCGCCGCTCGTCGTTCGACTTCGGTCAGCCGGCTGCTGACCGAGGAACTGGAACACATCGTGGAACGGTCCGACCGTTATGAGCGCTCCAGGCGCGAGGCCCTGGCCGCTCTCGACAGGGGGTACCGCTTCGGTGGCGGTCGCCCGGATCGGGACGCCCTGCATGAGCGATAAGGTCTTCGTCGATACCAACATCCTGCTCTACGCGCATGACCTGGATGCGGGCGATCGACACCAGCGCGCCGAGCAAGTCGTTCGTCAGCTCTGGGATACGGGCGGGGCGATCATCAGCATCCAGGTGCTGCAGGAGTTCTACGTCAACGTGACCCGCAAGGTCGCGGATCCTCTCCCGCCAGCGGAGGCACGCCGCCTGATCGAGGCCTACCGAGCCTGGCAGGTGGAGTGCCCGGATACAAAGGCCGTGCTGCGGGCCTCCGAAATCCAGGAGCGGAACCGCCTGTCCTTCTGGGATTCGATGATTGTGGCGACCGCTTGCCAGGGCGGTGCGACGGTCCTGCTGTCGAAAGACCTGAACCATTCCCAGATCATCGAGGGCATCCGGGTGGAAAACCCCTTCCTGCATTGAATGGTCCGATCAGCCCGGCGCCCCGCCCTGCCACGGGTCGAGCTTGTCTTCCCGCGGCGGGACCTGCAGGTGGAAGCCCTGGTCCTGCAGGTTGGCGAGGACCTTCTGCGGGTCTTCCTGCGCCAGGGTACGGTCGGGGGTCAGCTCGAACTCCAGCGCGAATTCGAGGCTGCCCAGGGCCTTCATCAGGGTATCGGGCAGATCGGAGAATTCGTCCTTCTCCGGCAGGTAGACATAGGTGTCGGCGCGCCGCGTGGCGCGATAGACGTAGCACTGCATTTCAGTCCTCCAGATAGGTGTAGCCGGTCAGGCCGTGTTCCAGTTCCGCCAGCAGCCGCCCGGCCGCCTCGCCGCGCAGGCCGGCGGCGTCGATGCGGGCGCGGAACGCGCGGCGCAGGTCGTCGGGGGCGAAATGCACGTAGGACAGCAGTTCGTCCACGGTGTCGCCGCGTTCGGGGTCGACCAGACGGTAGCCGCCGTCGGCGGTGAGCTCGACGTTCACCGTGTCGGTGTCGCCGAACAGGTTGTGCAGATCGCCCAGGATCTCCTGATAGGCCCCCACCAGGAAGATGCCCAGATAATACGGCTGCGCGGGCTCCCATTCGTGCAGGGCGAGCGTGGTGTGGGTGCCTTCGCGCTCCACGTAGTACTCCACGTGGCCGTCGGAGTCGCAGGTCAGGTCCTGCAGCACCGCCCGGCGCGTGGGCGCCTGATCCAGCCGGTGCAGCGGCATGATGGGGAAGATCTGGTCGATCGCCCAGGTGTCGGGGATGGACTGGAACACGGAGAAGTTGCAGAAGACCTTGTCCGCCAGCTTGTCGGTCAGTTCGGCATGGATCTCGGCCGGCAGGGCGTCCGGGTCCGCCAGCAGTCGCTGGCACAGGGCGAAGTACAGCGCCTCGGCGCGGGCGCGGTCGGCCAGCGACAGCATGCCGCGGGCGAACTGCGCCTGCACCTCGGCCAGATGCCAGGCGGCGTCGTGGAAGACCTCGGACGGCGGACGCGCGCTGTCCTCCAGCAGCGCCCGCAGGGTCGCGATCTCGGGCGGCTCGTCGGCGGCCGGCGGCGGCACGGGGCCGTCCCCGGGGGCCGGCTCGCAGTCGATCACGTTGGTGATCAGCACCGCGTGATGCGCGGTCAGCGCGCGGCCGGATTCGCTGAACACCTCGGGCATGGGCAGGTCGTGCTCGTGGCAGATACGGCTGAGCGGGCGCAGGATATTGAGGGCGTATTCCTCCACCGAGTAGTTGATGGAGCATTCGTTGCGCGAGCGCGAGCCCTCGTAGTCGATGCCCAGGCCGCCGCCCACGTCGACCACGCGGATACCGGCCCCGGCCTCGTGCAGCGCGGCGAAGTAACTGGCCGCCTCGCCCATGCCGTTCTGGATGTCGCGGATGTTGGCGATCTGCGACCCCATGTGGAAATGCAGCAGCTGCAGGCGATCGAGCCAGTCGAGCCCGCGCAGGCGCTCGAGGATTGCCAGCACGTCCGCCGCGGAAAGGCCGAACTTGGCCTTCTCGCCGCCGGTGTTCTGCCACTTGCCCTTGCCGATGGACGCCAGGCGCACACGCAGCCCCAGCAGCGGCGAAACGTCCATGGCTTCAGCCTGGCGGATCACCTCCTCGAGCTCGGAGGGCTTCTCGATCACGATGTACACCCGGTGGCCGAGCTGCCGCCCGATCAGGGCCAGTCGCACGTACTCGCGGTCCTTGTAGCCATTGCAGATGATGACCGAGCCCGGGCGCGACTGCGCCAGCACCGCGATCAGCTCCGGCTTGGAACCGGCCTCCAGCCCCACCTGCGGCCGGTGGCCTTCGGCATCCGCGTGATCGCCGGCGGCGAGGATGCGCTCGACCACCGAGCGCTGCTGGTTGACCTTGATCGGATAGATCGCGGTGAAGTCGCCCTGGTAATCCAGCTCCTCGGCCGCCCGCGCGAAGGCACGCGACAGGCGCCGCACGCGACCGTCGAGCACGTCCTGAAAGCGCACCAGCACCGGCGGGCCCACGTGCTCCTCGCGCAGGCGGCAGGCCAGCGCGTGCAGATCCACGCCGGGGTGTTCCGGCCAGTCCGGCCGGCGCATGCAGACATGCCCGGACGCATTGATCTCGAAGAAGTCCCCGTTCCAGTGATCGATGCCGTAGGTGGCGCGAGCCTCTTCCAGACTCCAGGGTTTGGCAGACATGGCGATTCCGGCTTTCGCAGTGGATATACCCCGTCATTGCGAGGGCGGTCTTCTGATTCTGTCATCCGGAGCGGCCTTCTGATCCCGTCATTGCGAGGAGCGGCCCTCTGGTCCCGTCATTGCGAGGAGCGAAGCGACGCGGCAATCGCCTTCCATGTCCCCCGGGACATCGAGGGGCTGGCCGGTCTCCGGCGCGCTGCCCGTCGTTCAGGAGATTGCTTCGTCGCTTCGCTCCTCGCAATGACGGAATGAGGCGGCGGCTCCGGATGACAGAATCAGAAGACGGCCCTCGCAATGACGGCGGGCTCGGAGTTGCCCGCAGGATACAGGGCACTATCATGGCGGCGCATCCTACCGTTCACCCATGCACAAGGGGAGCCCGCCCGATGGCACTCGACGACAACTGGTTCACCGAGCCCGACCGCGACATCGCGATGTCCCTGCGCATCACGAAAAAGCTCCACGAGGAGCAGACGCCCTATCAGAAGATCGAGATCTTCGAGACCACGGGCTTCGGCAACCTGATGGTGATCGACGGCTTCGTGATGCTCACCGGCCGCGACAACTTCATCTACCACGAAATGATGTCGCATCCGGTCCTGTATTCGCACAACGCACCGAAGAACGTGGTGATCATCGGCGGCGGCGACTGCGGCACCCTGCGCGAGGTACTCAAGCACGACGAGGTGGAAAAGGCCACGCAGGTGGATATCGACGAACGCGTGACCCGCCTGTCCGAGCAGTACTTCCCCGAGCTGTGCGACGCCAACGACGACCCGCGCGCCGAACTCCTGTTCGACGACGGCATCCAGTACATCAAGGACGCGGAACCGGGCTCCATCGACGTGATCATCGTCGACTCCACCGACCCGGTCGGCCCGGCCGAAGGCCTGTTCTCCGCGGATTTCTACCGCGACTGCGTAAAGGCGCTGGGCTCCGATGGCCTGCTGGTGCAGCAGAGCGAATCCCCGCTGCTGCACACCGACAGCATCCTGCGGCCGATGCATGACAGCCTGCGCATGACCGGCTTCATCGACGCCCTCACCATGCATTTCCCGCAGCCCACCTACCCCTCCGGCTGGTGGACCTGCACCATCGCCTCCAAGGACGCCCCGGTCGCCTTCCTGCGCGAGGAAGCCGCCGAGGAGATCCCGTTCGTCACGCACTACTACAACGCGGCCATCCACCGCGCCGCCGGCGCCACCCCGGAATTCTTCCGCCGCAAGCTGTTCGCCTGATCCGGCCGCGCCGGTCCGCCACCCCGGCGCCGGGCCGGCGCGGGGTGGCGGCTTCAGCCGGGAGTAACGCCTCTGCATGCCTTCCGGCATCCGCCCGGCATCAGCAGACACCGCCTCGAAACCTCCCGCGCTCGCACACTCTCAGGGCAGCCTGATCCATCTTGATGCAACCCCGAGACGGGCTGCACCACGACGGAACATTCGCTGCGCGGATCGCCCCCCCGTAACCCGCCTCCACGCTCCACAATCCCTCCCGGGAAGCCATGGCATGGCTCCTGCTTGCACGGGTTACGGCCGGCGCATTCCTGCGCGCCGCACCGAGATTCCAGCGAGGAGAACCATGCTGCATCGACGCTGCATCGCATTCGTTGTTCTGTTTCTTGCGCCCGTGATGGCGCTGGCCCATCCCCACCACGGGCACCACGTCCACGAACAAGCGGGCTTCGCTGCGGGTTTTCTGCACCCGTTCACCGGCCTCGATCACCTGCTGGTCCTGCTCGGAATCGGGTTCTGGATGGCCCGCTCACAGCGAATCCCGGGCACTCTGATCTCCGGCACGGCGGTACTGGCCACTCTGGCTCTCGCCTTCGCCGTGGGGGTGGCGCAAGGACCACTGCCGACCGTCGAATTCGGCATCCTCGCCTCGCTGTTGCTGACCGGCGTGCTGGTCTTTCTCGGCACGCGTCTCCCGCTGGTGGTGACCGCCGCGATCGCGGCCGGCTTCGCCGCGCTGCACGGCTTCGCCCACGGTGCCGAAATGGCGGCCGACCTGTCCGCACTGAGATTCGCCGCCGGTTTCCTGCTGGCCAGCGCCCTGCTGCTGACCGCCGGCGCACTGGCCGCCTCCCGGATACGCGATACGGCTCTCGATCGCCCGGTGGGACAGGCAGCCGGAGGGGCCATGGTCGCCGCCAGCGTCTATCTGTTGCTGGTGGTCTAGCGGCGTGGACATGACCCCCGTGGAACTGGCTGGCGCTACAGAGACCGTCCCGGAGACCCGGGACGGATGGCTCGGGCGCCTGGAGCTGAGCTTCGCCTCGCGTGGCGGACGGACCCGGCTGGCCCGCCGCCGTCACGAGGGCCCGCTGCTGGTGCAGCGAAGCTTCTTCCCCGAAGGCGATGTCTGCCACTGCTACGTGATCCATCCCCCCGGGGGCGTCGCCGGCGGCGATCGCCTGCAGCTGGAAGCGGAGCTGGACGCCGGCAGCCGGGCGCTGCTGACCACCCCTGCCGCGGCCAAGTTCTACCGGACGCAGGCAGCCAGCGCCCGCCAGGAACAAAGCTTCACGGTGGGGCCCGACGCGAGCCTGGAGTTCCTGCCGACGGAAACCATCCTGCACGGTCGCTCCCGCGTGATGCTGCACAACCACTTCCGCCTGGGACCCGGCGCCCGCCTGTGCACCTGGGATGTCCTGTGCCTGGGACGCCCGGCGCATGGCGACCACTACGAGGGCGGAGTGTGCACCCAGGATCTGTGGATCGAGCGCGACGGCCGACCGCTGGTACATGACCGCCTTGATCTGGCCCACGGCGATCCGCTGCTGAGCCGCCCCTGGGGCCTCGACGGCTTCCCCGTGGTGGGCCAGCTGGTGGCCACCCCGGCCCCCGAGGGACTCGAACCGGCACTGCGCGAGCATCTCGGAACGCCCGACGCCCTGCGCCTGGGCATCTCGCTGATCGGGGATGTCCTGTTCCTGCGTTGTCTGGGCCATGGCGCGGAGACCGTGCGCGCGCTGCTGCAGCGGGCCTGGGCCTTCCTGCGCGAGCCGGTCATCGGGCAGCCCCCGTGCATACCCCGTATCTGGAACACCTGACCACCGGAAGATCCATGGAACTGACCCCACGCGAGAAAGACAAGCTGCTGCTGTTCACGGCCGCCCTGCTGGCGGAACGCCGCCAGGCGCGCGGGCTGAAGCTGAACTACCCGGAGGCCATGGCGCTGATTTCGGCGGCCATCCTCGAGGGGGCCCGCGACGGCCGTTCGGTCGCGGAGCTGATGAGCCTGGGCGGCGAGGTGCTGACCCGTGACGACGTACTCGAAGGCGTCCCGGAGATGATTCCGGAGGTACAGGTCGAGGCGACCTTCCCGGACGGGGTCAAGCTGGTCACCGTTCACGAACCCATCCGTTAAGAGGAAGCGCCCGATGATCCCCGGTGAACTCCTGCCCGCGGACGGCGACATCACCCTGAACGCCGGCCGCGACACCGTCACCCTGGAGGTGGCCAACAGCGGCGACCGGCCCGTCCAGGTCGGTTCTCACTATCACTTCTTCGAGACCAACAACGCCCTGCGCTTCGACCGCGAGCGCGCGCGAGGCTTCCGCCTGGACATACCGGCGGGAACGGCCGTGCGTTTTGAACCGGGCCAGACCCGCAGCGTGCAGCTGGTGGCCTACGCCGGGGAGCGCCGGGTGTTCGGATTCCAGGGCCGCATCGGTGGCCCGCTGGACGGAGATGCGCAATGAGCCAGACCATTCCCCGCCGCGCCTATGCCGAGATGTTCGGCCCCACCACCGGTGACCGCCTGCGCCTCGGCGACACCGCGCTGCTGATCCAGGTGGAGCGCGACTGGACCGTCTACGGCGACGAGGTCAAGTTCGGCGGCGGCAAGGTGATCCGCGACGGCATGGGCCAGAGTCAGCGGCACGACGAAGCCGTGGTGGACACCGTGATCACCAACGCGGTCATCCTCGACTACTGGGGCGTGGTCAAGGCCGATGTCGGCCTGAAGCAGGGCCGGATCCACGCGGTGGGCAAGGCCGGCAACCCGGATACCCAGCCGGGTGTCGACATCGTCATCGGTCCGGGAACCGAGGTCATCGCCGGCGAGGGCCGGATCCTGACCGCCGGTGGCATCGATGCCCATATCCACTTCATCTGTCCGCAGCAGATCGAAGAGGCCCTGACCTCCGGCATCACGACCATGGTGGGTGGCGGGACCGGCCCCGCCACCGGCACCAACGCCACGACCTGCACCCCCGGACCCTGGCACATCCAGCAGATGCTGAAGGCCGCCGAGGCATTCCCGATGAACCTGGGCTTTCTGGGCAAGGGGAACGCCAGCGAACCCGGCGCCCTGCACGCGCAGGTCAAGGCGGGGGCACTGGGCCTGAAGCTGCACGAGGACTGGGGCACCACCCCGGCCTCGATCGACTGCGCCCTGTCGGTCGCCGACGCGCACGACATCCAGATCTGCATCCATACCGACACCCTGAACGAATCCGGCTTTGTCGAGGACACCCTGGCGGCATTCAAGGGGCGCACCATCCACACCTATCACACCGAGGGCGCCGGCGGCGGCCATGCCCCGGACATCATCAGGGCCTGCGGCGAGGCCCACGTCCTGCCGTCCAGCACCAATCCCACGCGGCCGTTCACGGTGAACACCATCGACGAACACCTGGACATGCTGATGGTCTGCCACCACCTGGATCCGCACATCGCGGAGGACGTCGCGTTCGCCGAGAGCCGGATCCGGCGCGAGACCATCGCCGCGGAGGACATCCTGCACGACCTCGGTGCGTTCTCGGTGATCGCCTCGGACTCACAGGCGATGGGACGCGTGGGCGAGGTGATCCTGCGGACCTGGCAGACCGCCCACAAGATGAAGACCCAGCGCGGCTCGCTGGCCGGCGACCCGGCCGAGCACGACAACTTCCGCGCACGGCGCTATGTCGCCAAATACACCATCAATCCCGCTCTGGCGCATGGCATGGCCCACGAAGTGGGCTCCGTCGAGCCCGGCAAGCTGGCCGATCTGGTCCTGTGGGATCCGGCCTTTTTCGGCGTCAAGCCGGCGCTGATCATCAAGGGCGGGATGATCGCCTCGGCCCCGATGGGCGACCCCAACGGCTCCATCCCCACGCCACAGCCGGTGCATTACCGGCCGATGTTCGGCAGCTACGGCCCGGCCATGACCGGCACCTCCGTCAGCTTCGTCTCACAGGCCGCCCTGACCGCCGGGATCGGCGACCAGCTGGGTCTGGAGCGAAGGCTGGTCGCGATCCGCGGCTGCCGCGAGATCGGCAAGCAGGACATGCGGCTGAACGACTGGCTGCCGAAGATGGAAGTGGACCCGGAGACCTACGAGGTCCGTGCCGACGGCGAGCTTCTGACCTGCGAACCCGCTACCGAGCTGCCGCTGAGTCAGCGTTACTTCCTGTTCTGAGGTCCCCATGATTCACCTGATCGAACGCGCCGATAGCGCCCCGACCACCGTGACCGGAACCCTGCATCTGCCGGTCGAGACCCGGATGAAGAGCCGCTTCCGGGCCACCCTCGACACCGGCGACGAGGTCGGCGTATTCCTCGAGCGGGGCGGCATGCTGCGCGACGGGTCCGCCCTGCGCGCGGACAGCGGCGAGTGGGTCACAGTGCGTGCCGCGCCGGAACCCGTCAGCACCGTGTACTGCGAGGACCCGCTGCTGCTAGCACGCGCGACCTACCACCTCGGCAACCGCCACATTGCCCTGCAGATCGACCCGGGCCGGCTGCGTTACCTGCACGACCACGTGCTGGACGACATGCTGCGCGGCATCGGACTCGATCCGATCTTCGAGCACGCCCCGTTCGAGCCGGAGGCCGGCGCCTACGGGCACGGACACGCCCACGGCGGTCACGGCCATGGCCATTCGCACTGATCCGGGGCTGACTGACCCGGAACTGACTGACCCGGGCCTGGCACGGCGACGTCTCTGGCAACTGGTGAGCCCCACGCTGCCGGTCGGGACCTACAGCTATTCCGGCGGCATGGAATGGGCCATCGAAGCGGGCTGGCTCGCGGACGAGGACGCGGTGGCCGACTGGATGCAGGGCCAGATCCGCCACAGCCTGAGCCGGATCGACATCCCCCTGCTCGCACGCCTGCACCGGGCCTGGCTGGAGGACGACGACGAGGCCGTCGAACGGTTCAGTGCGTGGCTGGGCGCCAGTCGCGAGACCCGCGAACTGCGCGCCGAAGACCGTCACCTCGGGCAGGCGCTGGCGCGTCTGCTGTCCGAGCTCGATCTGAACGAGGCCGACCGGTGGCAGGGTCATCCCGAAGCCACCTGGGCCACGCTGTTCGCGCTGGCGCTGGCGCGCTGGTCCATCCCGGTCGAGGAAGGAGCCGAGGCGATTCTCTGGTCCTGGTGCGAGAACCAGGTCGCGGCCGCGATCAAGCTGGTCCCGCTGGGGCAGACCGCCGGTCAGCGCCTGCTCCACCGCCTGGCCTCGACCATCGGCGGGGCTGCACGGGAGGGGCTTGCGCGGGACGACGCGGCGATTGGCGGCACGGCCCCCGGTGTCGCCATCGCCAGCGCCCTGCACGAAACCCAGTATTCACGCCTGTTCCGCAGTTAGCGAAATTCCCGGGAGGCACCCATGTCACTGAATCCCCGAGTCCTGCGCGTCGGCATCGGCGGGCCGGTCGGCTCCGGCAAGACGGCCCTGCTCCAGGCCCTGTGTCAGCGCATGCGCGAGACGTACAGCATCGCCGTGGTCACCAACGACATCTACACCCGCGAGGATGCCGAGTTCCTGACCCGCCACGACGCGCTGGAGGCCGAACGCATCGTCGGGGTGGAAACCGGCGGATGCCCGCACACGGCGATCCGCGAGGATGCCTCGATGAACCTGTCGGCCCTGGCCGACCTCGGCATCCGTTTTCCCGGCCTCGAGGTGGTATTCGTCGAGAGCGGCGGCGACAACCTGTCCGCGACCTTCAGTCCGGAGCTGTCCGATCTGACGATCTACGTGATCGACGTCTGCGCGGGCGACAAGATCCCGCGCAAAGGGGGGCCCGGCGTGACCCGTTCCGACCTGCTGGTGATCAACAAGATCGATCTCGCCGAGGGGGTCGGTGCATCGCTGGAGGTCATGGACCGCGACAGTCGGCGCATGCGCGGCGAGCGCCCGTTTGTCTTCACGAACATGCGCACGGGCGAGGGCCTGGATGAAGTCGTCCGGTTCATCATCGAGCATGGGATGCTCCCCGCCAGGGAATCGGCCTGAGCAGCGACCGCCCGGCGGACGATGCACACCCGTGCGGCAACCTCCGCCCCATCACGAGACAGATGCACCATGTGCATGCAGTCCGCCCTCCCCTCCCGACCGGAGATGACTGCGGACACCGGGCGCAAGACCCCGTTTTCCGTTCATGGCACACAGCTTGCTGCCCCGGGAATGTCCGGCGCCGGTATTACGGAGTGCCGGGTTGTTCCCTGGAAACGATCCCTAGCGGAGAACGGAGACAGTCGATGCATCCAAACACGAGCCACCCCCCGCAAATTTCGCTCGCGCGCCGGGCCACCCGCACCGCCACCGGTGTCGCACTGGCCCTGGGCCTGGCAACCGGCGGAGGCATAACCGCACAGGCCGACGAAGATCCGATCAAGGTGGGCATCCTCCACTCGCTGTCGGGTACGATGGCCATCAGCGAGACGTCCCTCCGGGACGTGGCCCTGATGACCATCGAGGACATCAACGAAAACGGCGGCCTGCTGGGCCGCGAACTCGAACCGGTGGTGATGGACCCCGGCTCCGACTGGCCCACCTACGCCGAACACGCCCGTGAGATGATCGAGCGCGAGAACGTGGACGTCATCTTCGGCTCGTGGACATCAGTGTCCCGTGAAGCGGTCCTGCCGGTCCTCGAGGAACTCAACGGGCTGATGTTCTACCCGGTTCAGTACGAGGGCGAGGAGTCCTCGCGCAACATCTTTTACACCGGCGCCGCGCCGAACCAGCAGACCCTGCCCGGCGTGGAATATCTGATGAGCGACGAGGGCGGCGGCGCCGAGCGCTTCTTCCTGGTCGGCACTGACTACGTCTTCCCGCGGACCACCAACCGCATCGTGCGTGCCTATCTGAATGCCCACGGGATTTCGGACGACGCCATCGAGGAGGTCTACTTCCCGTTCGAACATGCCGATTTCCAGACCCTGGTCAGCGACATCGACAGCTTCTCCCAGGATGGCCCCACCGCGGTGATCAACACCATCAACGGCGACTCCAACGTCGCGTTCTATCAGGAGCTCGCGAACCAGGGGATCGACCCCATCGACGTTCCGGTACTGGCGACCTCGGTGGGCGAGGAAGAACTCCGCGGCATGGACACCGACCCCCTCGCGGGCCACCTCGCCGCCTGGAACTACTTCATGTCCATCGAGACCCCGGAGAACGAACGCTTCACCGAGCGGTGGATGGAATACGTGGAACAGGAAGGCCTGTCCGGTGGTTCCGACCGGGTGACCAATGATCCGATGGAGGCCACGCACATCGGCATGCGCATGTGGGCCCAGGCGGTCCTGCAGGCGGGGACCACGGATGTCGACGCCGTCCGCCAGGCGGTGTACGGGCAGTGCGTCGCTGCGCCGTCGGGATTCGAGGTGTGCATGGACGACGAGAATCACCATCTGCACAAGCCCGTGATCATTGGCGAAATCCAGCCGGATGGTCAGTTCTTCCCGGTCTGGGAAACCGATGACGTGGTCCGCGCCGAACCCTGGAGCGACTACGTCGAAGGTAACGAAGACCGTGTGGCGAACTGGCGCTATCCCTGGGTCTGCGGCGACTGCGAAGAACCCACCTACGACCTGCGCTTCTGAGTCCGGGTACGTCCGGCCGGCACCACACCGGTGCCGGCCTTCCCGATTGCCCCCCCGCGCATCCGTGGCGGGGCACCCTGAGGAGAGAGAATCATGCGACTCACCGCACGTGTCGCCAACGGCCTGCTGTGCGCGCTGCTCGTGACGCCCCTGCTGTCACCGGGCGCATCGGCGGCCATGGAAGAAGCCCGGGAACAGGCCGAGCAGCTCGAAGAAGAGCAGGAAGAACAACTGGAAGCCGAACTGGCCGAAGTCAGCGACGAAGGGCTTGCCGAAGATACCGCAGAACTCCTGAGGGCCATGGCCACTCAGGACATCCGGGCGCTGCAGGCCGCCATCGAGGACATCGCGGCCAGTCAGGACGCGGACACGCTGCCCGCCCTGCTGGCGCTGCGCGACCGTCGGCTGTTTTTCACCGATGACGAGACCCTGATCATCGAGGATGCCCGCGACGGGACATTCCGGGAGGCCATTACCGGTGAACCCCGGGAGGATCTGGACGCAGGCGATCTGAACGAACCACGTGCGACCAACCCCATCCGCCGGGTGCTGCGCCCGACCATCGGCGCGCTGCAGATCTTCGCGGACGACCCGGCCGCCCGCCTCGCCGCAGCCGAAGAACTGGCGGAACGCCCCCGTCCGGAGATGCGCGACGCCATCATCGCCGCCCTCGACGAGGAAACGGCCGCGGAAACGGAACGCCTTCTGAACATTGCCCTGGCCCAGCTGGACCTCGACAGCGAGGACGATGCCCGTCGGCTGGAAGCCGTCGAGATCGTGGCCGAGGTCCGGGCCAGCCGCCTGCGCAGCGACCTGCAGTCCCTGCTGGAACGCGACGACGACGGCCAACCCGTCGAGACGAACCCGGAGATCCGCGAAGCCGCCGCGGCCGGGGTTCGCGCAATCGAGCAGCGTGAACGCACGGCCCGCTTCGTGTCCGACCTCGTCTACGGACTTTCGATGGGCAGCGTGCTGCTGCTGGCCGCCATGGGTCTGGCGATCATCTTCGGGCTGATGGGCGTGATCAACATGGCCCACGGCGAACTGCTGATGGTCGGGGCCTACACGACCTTCATGACCCAGGCACTGTTCGCCCTTCTCATCCCGCAGTACTTCCATTACTACCTGATCGCGGCCGTCCCACTGGCCTTTCTGACGGCCGGTGCCGTGGGCATTGCCATGGAACGCGGCGTGATCCGTTTTCTTTACACCCGTCCGCTGGAGACGCTGCTGGCCACCTGGGGCATCAGCCTGGTCCTGATTCAGTCCGTCCGCATGATCTTCGGTGCACAGAACGTCAGCGTCGCCAGCCCGCCGTGGTTCTCCGGCAGCGTGCAGATCATGCAGGGGGTCAGTCTGTCGACCTCGCGCGTCGGGGTCATCGTGTTCGCGATCTTCGTCGTCGGGCTGGTCTGGGTGCTGATGAACCGGACGCGTCTGGGCCTCGAGGTCCGCGCGGTCATGCAGAACCGGGACATGGCCGCCTGTCTGGGCGTCCCGGCGCGCCGGGTCGACATGTGGACCTTCGGCATGGGCGCCGGCGTGGCCGGCCTGGGCGGGGTCGCGCTGTCCCAGATCGTGAACGTGGGCCCGGAGATGGGCCAGAACTACATCGTGGAGTCGTTCATGGTCGTCGTGCTGGGCGGCGTGGGCAGTCTGTTCGGTCCCGTGCTGAGCGCGCTGGGGATCGGCGTGACCACCAAATTCCTGGAACCGGCGGTCGGCGCCGTACTCGGCACCATCATCGTGTTCGCCGCCATCATCCTGTTCATTCAGTGGCGTCCTCAGGGGATCTTCGCCCTGAAGGGCCGCTCGGCCGACGATTAGGAGACCGTCTTCATGCATTCGTCCAGCGCAATCTCCCATCTCGGCCGGCTGCACGGCGGGACCGCCTGGGTCATCCTCGCGATCCTCGCGTTCCTGGCACTGGTGGTGGTCCCGGTGCTGTACTGGTTCGTGCCCCCCGATTCCCCGTTCCACATGCCGGGCTGGATGGTCACCCTCGCGGGTCGTTTCCTCGCCCTGGCCATGGTCGCCCTGGCCCTGGATCTGATCTGGGGCTACACCGGGATCCTGTCCCTGGGCCACGGGGTCTTCTTCGCCATGGGCGGCTACGTGATGGGCGCCCATCTCACGCGGGTCAGCTACGAGGACCGCCTGCCCAACTTCCTGCAGTGGCTGGATTACAGCGACTGGCCCTGGTACTGGGCGGGCTTCGATTCGTTCCTCTTTACCCTGCTGATGATCGCCCTGGTCCCCGGGGTGCTGGCGTTCGTGTTCGGCGTACTGGCGTTTCGTTCCCGGGTCCGGGGGGTGTATTTCGCCATCATTACGCAGGCGCTCACCTTCGGCGGGATGCACCTGTTCTTCCGCACCGAGACGGGGTTCGGCGGCGACACCGGACTGACGAACTTCACCTATCTGCTGGGGCTCGATCTCGGCACCCCGCAGGCCCGGCTGGTCCTGTTCTGGGTCTCGGCCCTGGCACTGATCCTGGCCTACCTGCTGTGCCGCTGGATCGTGACCTCCAAGCTCGGGCGGGTCCTCACGGCCGTGCGGGACGCCGAGAACCGCGTGCGCTTCACCGGTTACGATCCGCTGCGCTACAAGCTGTTCGTCTGGGTGGTCTCCGCGGTCCTGTGCGGGGTCGCCGGCGCGCTCTACGTCCCGCAGACCGGCGTCATCAACCCCTCGGAGATGGTGCCCTCCGCATCCATCGAGATGGCGATCTGGGTCGCGCTGGGGGGCCGCGGAACGCTGGTCGGGGCCATCCTCGGCGCCGGCGTGGTGAACGTGGTCAAGACCTGGGCCACCAGCGCGCACCCCGATCTCTGGCTGTTCATCCTCGGCGGCATCTTCATCTTCGTCACGCTGCTGATGCCACGCGGGGTGATCGGCCTGTTTTCCCGCCGCAAGGAGGGCAAGGCATGAACGGCGTGTCGCAAAGTCTCGAACGGTTCCGCGAGACGATGCGCCGGGACCGGGTGTTCGACCTCGTCAACAACCCCGCGGAGAACCCGGCGCTCGACGTCTCGCACGGCATGGCGCTGTACCTGGAGGGCATCACCAAGTCGTTCGACGGATTCCGCGCGCTGGATGACCTCACCCTGTACATCGGCGACGGCGAACTGCGCTGCATCATCGGCCCGAACGGGGCCGGCAAGACCACCCTGATGGACGTGATCACCGGCAAGACCCGTCCGGATGCGGGCACCGCGTGGTTCGGCAACCGGATCAATCTGCTCCGTCTGAAGGAACACGAGATCGCGGGCAAGGGGATCGGGCGCAAGTTCCAGAAGCCGACCGTCTTCGAAAACCATTCGGTGCACGAAAACCTGGAGCTGGCTCTGCACGCCGACCGCGGCCTGCTGACCAGCCTGACCTGGAAACTGAACGGCGAACAGCGGGATCAGCTGGACGAGACCCTGGAGCTGATCGGCCTGACGGAGCGGCGCGACGCCCCGGCCGGGTCGCTGTCGCACGGGCAGAAACAGTGGCTGGAAATCGGGTCGCTGCTGATGCAGAAGCCGCGCCTGCTGCTGGTGGACGAGCCGGTGGCCGGGATGACCGGCCAGGAGACCGAGGCGACCGCCGAACTGCTGACCAGCCTCGCCGGCCGCCATTCCGTGGTGGTGGTGGAACACGACATGGACTTCGTGCGGTCCATCGCCCGCCAGGTCACGGTCCTGCATCAGGGCAGCGTGCTCGCCGAGGGCCGCATGGACGAAGTTCAGGCCGATCCGCGCGTGCGCGAGGTCTACCTGGGCGAGGAGGACTGAGTCGTGGCACCGATCCATACCGGGACCATCCGCACGCCCGCGTCTCGAACATTCCACGGGAGGACCTGAACGTGCTTCGGATCGAAGGCCTCAACCAGTATTACGGCGGCAGCCACATCCTGCGCGACATCGACCTGGACATCTTTGAAGGCAGGACCAACTGCCTGATGGGCCGCAACGGGATGGGCAAGAGCACGCTCCTGAAATGCGTGATGGGCCTGCTGCCGATCGCGAGCGGGAAGATCCTGTTTCAGGGCGAGGACATCAGCCGCCGCAAGCCCCACGAACGCGGGCGGCTGGGTCTGGGCTACGTGCCCCAGGGCCGGGAGATCTTCCCGCGCCTGACGGTGGAGGAAAACCTGCAGGTCGCCCTCGCCAGCAAACGCTCCCGCGACATCCCGGAACGAGTGTATGAACTCTTCCCGGTGCTCAAGGACATGGCACGCCGCCGCGGTGGCGACCTGTCGGGCGGGCAGCAACAGCAGCTGGCGATCGGCCGTGCCCTGGTGCTGAACCCCTCCATCCTGCTGCTGGACGAACCGATCGAGGGCATCCAGCCGAACATCGTGCGCGAGATCAGCGACGTCATCCGGCTGCTCAACACCGAGATGGGCCTGACGATCCTCCTGGTCGAACAGAAGCTGCCGTTTGCCAGGGCCACCGCCGACCGCTTCGACATCATCAACAACGGCCAGATCGTGGCCGGCGGCGAGATGGGCGAACTGAGCGATGACCTGGTCCGGGAGCACCTGACCGTCTGACGCGTTCCGTTCGTTCGTCTTCAGGTGTGGCGTCCGGGCTTCAGACGGTCCAGGCGCAGACGCTGGCGGTGGTCGAACAGGCGGCTGGATGCGAACCACACCGCGCCGATGGCGCCGAAGCCGGTGCCGGCGGCGATCAGGAACATGATCAGGATCTGGTACTTGACCGCCTCCACCGGCGGCGCGCCGGCGAGGATCTGTCCGGTCATCATGCCCGGCAGGCTGACGATGCCCGCGGCGGCCATCGCGTTGATGGTGGGCATCAGTCCGGAACGCGCCGCCTCGCGGCGCATGGTGGTGACGGCCTCGCTCCACGACGCCCCCAGCGCCAGCCGGCCCTCGATGGTGCGCCGCTCGCGCCAGACGTTCTGCGTGAGCCGGTCCAGGCCCAGGGCGATGCCGGTCATGGTGTTGCCCAGCAGCATCCCCAGCAGCGGGATCGCGTACTGCGGCTCCCACCACGGGCTGGGGCCGACCATGGTCGTCAGTGCCAGCACCGTAATCGCGAACGAGGACACGAACATGGTGGCCGCGCCGATCCCGTAGCCCCAGATCCCGGCAAAACGTCGCTGCTGGCGGGCCATCACCTCGTAACCGGCCACCGCCAGCATCACCACCGCCATCAGCGCGACCCATCCCAGGTGGGCATGGTCGAACAGGGTCTGCAGCACCAGGCCCACCAGCAACAGCTGGATTACGGTGCGCACGGCGGCGATCAGCAGGGTACGGCCCACGCCCATGCGGGCCCACATGGTCACGCCGGCGAGCAGCACCACCAGTACCGCCGCCAGCGCGAGGTCGAACGGGCTGAGCCGGATCAGGTCCATGATGTGCCCTCCGGCCGGCCGTCACTCAGCGTCAGGATGCGTCCGCCCAGACGGTCGCGCTGCTGGGTGTCGTGGGTGACCCACAGGGCCGCGGCTTCGCGTTCGGCCATCCAGGCCCGTACCAGCCGCTCGAAGCGGCGGGTGTTCTCCAGGTCGAGGTTGGCGGTGGGTTCGTCCAGCAGCAGCACGCGCGGCCCGGTCAGCAGGGCCCGCAGCAGCCCCAGTCGCTGCTTCTCGCCACTGGACAGCCGCTCCACCTCCCAGTCCAGGGCGCCGTGTTCCAGCCCCAGATGCTCGAGGAAGGACTCGGCATCCTCGCGCGCCCAGTCCGCGGGCAGATGCTCGTCCACGCGATCGCCCCACCAGGCGGTCTCCGCCGGGACATAGGCCACCTGCCGGCGCCACTGCGGCGGCGTCAGCGCATCGCGCGCCTGCCCGTCCAGCCACACCTCGCCGGTGTTCGGATCCAGATCGGCGATCGCCCGCAGCAGCAGCGACTTCCCCGCACCGGAGGCGCCGGTGATCTGCACCAGCTCACCGGGCTGCAGCCTGAGGGACAGCGGCCCCAGACGTTCGGTTTGGAGGTGACTCACCTCGAGAAGGCAATCCATCAATGATCGGGCCCCGCTATCACGAGGAACGAATGGTAACCTGCCCGGCAAGCCTTGCATGCATTCCGGTCGGCACCGGCGCCGGCGACCCAGGGCAGGCCAGTCCGGTTCGACCGGACTCGCGAGACGCGCTCCCCGGCGGGACTGAAACCCTTCCACTCGTTACGAGCGGGTCTCTCACCCCCCGGGGACTGGCGCGCCCTTGCGGATAGCGGCCTTGCCCCGAACAAATGCCGATGGATGGTTCACCGCCTCAACCACCTGCACACGGCCCTCCCCGTCGGTGTGATACACCGCAAACACCTCCTCGTCCATGTTCCCCGCGATCTCCGTCGTCCAGTCACCGCCCGGCAGGCCGGCCACCTGAACCTTGTATTCGTACTGATGGGTCCAGAAATTGAAGACGTCGCGTCCGGGATCCGGCCGTCCTGTCAGATGCGCCGCCAGGCGACGGGCCTGCCCCACCGCGCCACTGACCGATTCAAGCCGCAGGCCCTCGTCCTGACCGGACTCATGGATCACCGAGCAGTCACCGATCGCATGGATGCCCGGCACCCCGGTGAACCCGAATTCGTCGACTCGAATCCCCCTGTCGCAAGCCAGCCCGCATTCCACCCCGAGCTCGTCACGCGGTGCAGCCCCGACCCCCAGCACGACCAGGTCCGCCTCATGCACCATCCCGTCCGCCGTGGTGACGCCCCGACAACGGGAATCCCCTTCGATCTTCTCCACCCTGGCCCGGAGATTCACCTCCACACCCTTTCCTTCATGGATCCTTCGCATGAAAGCGCCGATCGTCGGACTGACCGACCGCGACATCACCTCTGCCCCCGCCTCAAGAACCGCGACCTCCAGGCCCATGCGCCTTGCACTGGCCGCCACCTCGAGGCCGACGTACCCGCCGCCGACAAGAAGCACTCTGCTGCTCCTCCCGAACGCCTCGCGAAGACTGATCGCATCTTCCAGCGAGCGCAGCGTGCACACCCCCGGAAGATCCGCCCCTTCAATCGGAGGAACGACCGGCGCAGCGCCGGTAGCGATGACGAGTTTCTCGAACCGGACGCTCGACCCGTCATCCAGCAGTACCTCACGGGCTTGCGGGTCGACCCGCACCACCTTTCTTCCGAGCAGCAGCTGAATGCCCCGCTCCTCGTAGAATCTTTCCGGACGAAGAGCAATCTCCTCCGGCTGCTGGGCGCCATCCAGAACGCCCTTGGAGAGTGGCGGCCTGTGATAGGGAGCCCGGTCCTCCTCGGAGATGATGGAGACCCTCTCCTCGTATCCGTTCTGAACCAGATGGGCCGCAAGTTCCGCAGCCGCGTGCCCACCGCCCACGATCACCACACCGCCACTCTTCATCTTATTTTCCTCGGTACAGGACCATGTCGATCTCCACGAGGGCGTCGCGCCCGAGCGCGGCCACACCAACGGTCGTCCTGGCAGGAAGCGTGTCCCGCTCGAAATATTGGGTATAAACGGTATTCATCCCGGCAAAATCTTCGTGGAACCGGGTCAGGAACATCCGCACATAGACTGCATCGGTGAACTTGTAGCCGGCCTGATCGAGAATCTCCTGGATATTCTTAAAAACCAGCTCGGTCTGAGCGACGATGCCCTCCGGAAGAGGAGCGCCGTCATTGTACGGGTCGATCGGCAACTGGCCGGTCACATAAAGCCATCCATCCGCCTCGACCGCATGGTGATAGGGAGCGACCGGCGCCGGGGCCGATTCGACATTGTGATAACTGATGCTGCTCATGGTTTCTCCTTTATCAAACATTAGCGATTTGCATTTTTAATCACCCTCCGTGGCGGGCCTCTCAAGGACACGCCTCATGCCGCCGGGAACGGCGGCAACCACGCGACAGCGCCCAGGGCGCCTGCCCGGCTCCATGCCGGGCGCCCCTCACTCCATATGGAGAGAATCTCAGAGCATCGCTCGCTCTTCGTCCGGTGATGTCTGCGCTTCAGGCAAGGGGTCCCTTTTAATCACACGGGACAGCGCGGCGGTCTGCGCCGCAATCTCGGGAACGCCCATGACCTCGCCGAACACCGAACGCGTCAGGGGGCCGGCGGCATAAAGCCCGGGCACCACTTCATGGTCCGAATCCAGCACCCGACATTGCTGATCAACCTGGACGCCCAGGCCCAGCGAATCGGCCGCGATCATTTCCTTTTGCAGCAGTCCCGAGAACAGGGGGTCACGTGACCGCCGGATATCACTCACGGGGCCGATGCAGTTAACCAGCGAGTCCGCGGAAAACGTTCTGGCTTCTTCCGAGCCCCTCGGCCTGATCCCCACGCGGAACCGGTCTTCACTTGCATCCAACCGAACGCCGACGATGGATCCTGCCGTCACGGTGAGCTGACCGCTGGAGCGTGCATCCGCCAGAACCTGCAGGACCTGCGGGGACAGGCGGTAACGGTGCGTATCCCAGTACGGGCGCAGATGACGGAGGACCGAGCGACGCTCCCGCATCGACCACTGCGGCCAGATCGTCGGCAGCGCCGCACGCACGCCTTCGATCACCGGTTGCCACTCCATTCCCCGGCTCTCCGCATCCCCGAGCATGGAGCGGATGATCCGCAGGAACTTCGCGGGGCCGGGCGTCTCGCCCCCCGGGCATGGATCGATCGGGACGGGTTCGTACGAGCAACCGTGCGGGCGGGGCAGCAGGCCACGCCGGGATACGGCCCGGATGGGACCCACGTGGCCTCGGTCCAGCAGGCCCACCACCGTGTCTGCCATGGTCAGGCCCGTACCAAAAATCAGCACCTCGTCGCGCGTTCCGATACGCCCGAGCGCTTCGCGTTTCCACGGGTCGTCCACCCGACGGGGATGATCAAGGACCGCCTCGTCTGCGGCCCAGGGAAACTGCGGCGACCCGTGGCTGTTGCAGAGGACCAGCCGCCGGGCTACGAGCGATTGACCGTTCGCTGCCTCAACCCGAAAACCACCGGAGACCCGTTCCACGACCCTCGCGGCAGAAGGGACCGTCTCCACAGGCAAGGGGTGTGCGGCGAGCCGCTCCTCCACATATCGTCCGAAATCGCCCCGCGCGGGATACAAATGCCCGTCCGCGCCTCTGGCATCCGGATCGAATTCGTCGACGCCCGCCTCGTGCAAGCACCACTGCAGGAAATCGTCAGGCGCATCCGCAAAGACGGTCATCTTTTCGGCCGGCACGTTAATGCGGTGCAACGGGTCTGCGGTGTCATAGGCGAGCCCGTAGCCCAGCCGCCCCCGTGGTTCGAAGAAAGCGATCGAGAGATCCGCTTTCTCGCGAGCCAGGTGGAGGGCGAGCGACGTCCCGGTAAATCCGCCGCCCACGACGGCAAGGTCAAAGACGCGGCCCATCGCCGGTTCCATCAGAACTGCTCTTCGGGCAGAAACACCCGAAGCCCTTCATGGTCCGGTTCGATGTTCACCTGGCAGGAGAGGCGGCTGTTGTCCCGCCGGTCTTCACGTGCAGAGAGGAGTTCATCCTCCATGGGGTTGGGCGGACCGATCCGCTCGGACCAGTCATCATCCACATAGACATGGCACGTAGCACAGGCGCAATCCCCGCCACAATCGGCCAGTATCCCCGGCACGCCATTCCCCACGGCGGATGCCATCAACGAGGATCCGACCTCGGCTTCCACTTCGTGGGTCTGGCCGTCACTTTCGACAAAAATCACATTTGGCATCTTGGTCAACCTCTTTCAGTTTTTGCTGCCGCCGGCCGCACCCAGGATCTCTCGTTCCTCGGCGGTAAATTCTCCCCTTGTAACCTCGCGCTCCAGGTGATTCTCCAGTTGTGCGTGCAACTCCCGCATGCCGTCATCGAAGGGGTCTCTTGGACGCGGAAGATCAACGTCGATGATGTCCGAAACACGCCCGGGCGAACCCGTCACAAGAACAATCCGGTCGGCGAGCGCGAGCGCTTCATCCAGGCTGTGCGTCACCATCACGACCGAACACCCGGTTTCTTCCCACGTCATGAGGAGGTACTGGTGCATGAGCTTCTTGGTCTGGTGATCGAGGGCTGCGAACGGCTCATCCAGAAGCAGCAGCCGAGGACTCAGGGCGAAGGCACGCACCAGCGCAACCCGCTGTTTCATCCCACCGGAAAGCTGCATGGGGTATTTTTGGATGCAGCCCCCCAGGCCGACGGCGCCCAGAAGCGCCTTTGCCCGTTTTCGTGCCTCGGCAGGGCGGCAACCCTGGTTGCGCAGGGCGAATGCGACGTTCCCCTGGGCCGAAAGCCACGGAAAAAGGTTGTAGCTTTGAAACAGGAGCGCGGTCTTCGGAGTGGGACCCAGGGCCTGTCGACCATTCGCAAACACATAGCCTTCGTCGGGCGAGGACAGGCCCGCCGCCATCCCCAGAAGGGTGCTTTTTCCGCAGCCACTGGGTCCGATGACGACGGTAAAACTTCCTCGAGGGACACGGAAGTTCACATTCTCAATGGCAGGCTGGCCATCGAATTTCTTCGTCACATCCTCGAAGATCACTTCGGCATCCTGAGCTGGAACGTTGCGCGCATGATCATTCATTGCTGGGACCCCCACCATGCAGCCTTTTTCTTCAACAGAACCAGGGCTCGATCGATCGCGAAGCCAAGGAATCCGATCGTAATGATGCCTACCATGACAAGCTTCATGTTATACATCTGCTGCCCCAGCATGATGAGATAGCCAAGGCCGGAATCGATGCCCGCCATCTCGCCGGCCAGGACCGCCATCCACGCGGCAAAAAAACTCAATCGGGCAGTCTCGATGAGAGTCGGGGCGGCCGACGGCAGAATGACATGCGTCCACAGACGCACCCCCCGGGTCCCCAGGTTGCGGGCGACCATCAGATATTCCTGCGGGGTATTTTCGATCGCAGTCACGACCGAGATGGTCATCGAACCTATAATGGCCATGAAAACCACGAATATGGCCGCCGGACCGCCAATACCGACAATGGCGATTGCAAAAGGAATCCATGCAACCGGCGAGATGGGGGCGATGGTCTGCACGATGGGCAGGACCAGATTCCGGAATGGTCGAACCAGGGAAATCATGACCCCGATAACAATGGCCACGGTGACCCCAAGGACAAAACCGAGGGCAATACGACCCAGGGTGTCCAGGACGGCACCACCGTAGGTCAGTTGCTGCGTACCAATACCGGCAGGAGCAGGGCCCGACAAAAGGTACGGGATCGTTTCGCTGGGCGGCGGCAGGATGCGGCCGTGCACCCAGTGGAAATGGACCGCCACTTCCCAGAGAACGCCAATCAGAAACCAGGCCAGCAGAAACCAGACGACCGTTGACACGGTTCCGCGCAGGTCACGCCAGCGCAACGCAAGCCAGGTACCGAGCGAGTGGGCCGACGGCCGGGAACCATCGCCTTGAGCGAGGGACCCCGCGTCCGAGGGCTCTGTGGCGGAAGCCGGTACTGGCTGAGAATGCGAGTCGACATCGGGACTATGGCGCATCAGTAATCTCCTGCAGGGTTTGCACGGCCCGCGAAAAACAGGCAACCGGCGCCCGTACGCGACCAATGCCAATCCAGCCGGTGGCGCCGTCGCGGTGGGCGATACCGGTATGGATCAGAAGGCCGGCATGCGAGCGGGCAACTTCCCGCGCGTCGAGGCCAAGGCCATAGTCCCGTGCGTCGGGGATATCCGGCGGCGCAAACCACGGATTTGCGGTGAGAAACCAGGAACGCTGGACAACGGCATCACGGTCGGCCTGATCCTGCGCGACGCCCAGCTTGCGATTGAGCGCCGGGGCCGAGAACGCCGCACCTCCGCCCAGGCCGATCGTCTCCATGATCGCGCTGTCTCCGAGGTCGGGCTGGCAGTCGTCCGGCGTGAAGGTCCCGAACAACTGGCCGCGAGGCAGATTGGACGGGGCGCAGAACCAGCGGTCCCCGGTACCGGCGAGCTGGACGCCACATTCATCGCCGTTGCGTGCAACGGCCACCACAATCGAACTGCCGGAGACACCTCTGGCCGTATCCAGGACGAGTTTGGCCGCACCCATCGCGTAGTTGAGGCAGTGCTGGGGGTTTTCGCCAAGCCACGCCGCGACATCCGGCGGCAAACCCTCCAGTGCGTCGATGAAGGCCCGCGTGAAGGCTTCGTTCCTTTGGTGGATGTCATCGCCCTGGCGCAGTCCCTGCGAAACCAGCGGCCAAACGGGCAATCCTCCTTTGGGGAGGGCAGCCGCGATCGCCGGAGCAATCCTTTGCTCGAGTTCCGCGAGGTGGCCAGCTACGCTGGAGCCCCAGACGCCAAAACGAAGACCCTGGCGTCCGCCCTCCGCGAAGGTGGCAAAGGCCGTCTCCGAGCCAGCGCCGTTGCGCACCTCCATCACGGGTTGAGAGGGTCGGACCACGCCGGCCATGGGAGACACGGTGCCCAGCTCATGATTCGGCGTAAGCCGGATCGAACCTTCGAGAATCAGGCGGCGCCCTTCTTCATGGTTGGTGGCCCAGCTTTCCAGGACCGTCGCGCCCGCGAGTGCGGAAAGCACAACCGGCGGAATCCGTGACGGATCGCGGAACGGCGGCCCGGCATGCCCCAACTGTCGCTCGCCCATGCCGAGGGCCTCTCCAGCGACACGGATCCCGCTCAGGTGCGGCTCGCACGCACGGACCCGCTCCAGGGCCTCCTGATTGGCCACATCCACGCTCGTCATGGAGTCGGAAAGATCAGGCTGTCTTGCGGAGGTCATCTTGGCTCTCGATCGGCGTCAGGACGTCCTCGACACTGGTACCCGTAGTGGCCTCCATTCCGGGGATATTCGGAATGACGTCCTCCCACGGGCGCGACCGACGAGACCAGACGTCGAACAGTCGGCGCGCGGTATCCGGGTCATGCACCAGGGCCTTGAACATGAGTTCCATGGAGGCATGCGTTGGCACCTCGGCCAGATGCTTGCTGAACGCATACAGCTCCCGGGACGCTTCGTGTCGCCACTGCGGGTACTCATCCCGATAGGTACCGCTGCAAATCATCGGTGCGAGGGCCTCGGCGGCATGCAGGGCATCACCAATGCCCTGCGCGGTCGCCGGATGCTTGAAGTGCGCGGCGTCGCCGGTGAGAGCCCAGCCAGCACCGGTGGACCGGCGGTAGAAACCTTCCAGACGGGTGGTGCCCTTTACCTGACTGACCTTTTCGGCCCGCGAAAGCCTGCCCCACAAAGCAGGTACGGATTCCAGTTTGGAGAGATAGAACTCTTCCAGATTCTTGATGGACTTCCGTTCACTCTTGGGCCCGTTGATCGAGACCACATGGTGATCGTTGTCGGAAGGAAAGTGGGTGACGACCCAGGGAGGCTCAAAGAAGAAGTCCTGCGTGTTGCGAACGTCGGCATTCTTCCAGTAAGCAAAGTACTGCATCGTCTCGCTGGGCATGACGGAGTACTTCTCTGCTCCGAGAAGCCGGGCGATCGACGAGTTAGCACCGTCCGCTCCCACCACCACATCGGCGGTCAGACTGAATTCACCCTCGGGGCCGGACGCGGTGACCCCACGAACCGGATCGATGTCGGTCGCTTCACCGATCAGGCCCGTGACCTGGCACCCCTCGAAGACCTCGGCTCCATCAGACCGGGCCTGATCCACCAGGATCGAATCGAGGGTGATCCGCCGCACACAGATCGCCCAGTCACGCCCTGCAATAGGCGTGTGGGGGGCGACTACCATCTGTCCGTCATAATGCCAGGCGGTATACAGGGGGGGCGGACCATTCTCCAGCACCCGGTCGAGGACCCCGAGTTCGTCCATCCGCTTGAGCGTATTGGGATAGACAACATGGGTCGAAAGCGTGTCCGACGGGAACGTCGTGCGATCGAGCACAGCTACTTTCTGACCCGCACGCGCAAGCTGTATGGCCAAGGAGCTGCCCGCCACACGCGCCCCCACGATGATGGTGTCGTAATGCTTGGCTTCCGGCATGTCCGTCTCCTTCGTTGCTTCCTCGCCTGGCAAAGACCGGCTCACCGGGCGATGAGCTTGTATCGTGAATAATAAAGAGACCGGTCTTTCTACTAGGTGCCAATGCAGAGACCATGCCAACCCTTTACAAACCGCAGAATCAGAACCTTAAGAAACGCAAAACGGGTTGCCCGATACCCCGAGGCCCCATGGGCGGGCCCCATCAGCGAGCAGTTGCACCCCGATGTGGCATTGACGGGACCCCATTCCGAACCGGGCGCCGGGGTCGCTGCACTGCCTCGGAAAAGCGGCAAGCCCGCGTGATGATCGCGTGTTACGATCGCGCTCAGGCTCAGCCATCGGGGTGCACACGACATGGGGCGTCGACCGCGAGATGAAGATCCCAGGGAAATTCTGCTCGACACGGCAACAAGGCTGTTCTGCCGCGACGGCGTCAATTGCACCGGACTCAACCGACTACTCGCCGAAGCCGGGGTCGCGCGAAAGACGCTTTATGAACAATTCGGCTCCAAACAGAATCTCCTCAAGGAGGTTCTGGAGCGGGATGGCCATCGCTGGATGGAATGGTTCGAGAGCCGGCTGGATGCTTTGCCGGGAACCGGGGCAGATCGTGTCGCAGGTGTGTTTGACATCCTGGAGGACTGGTTCCTCCACGAGGAATTCTATGGATGTCCTTTCGTGAACACGGTTGCGGAACATGACAAACGGGCCGACGAATACCGCAGGATGGCGCTGAATCATCGCGATTCGATCAGGCGGGCCATTATCCGGCTATTGCGTGACGAAGGGTTTCCGCGGCCCGAGGAACTGGGCGAACAGCTGACCATCCTCGTCGATGGCGCAACCGTTACAGCCATGGTGACCCGGACAGCGAGTGCTGCCCGGGAAACCAGGGCCATCGCGGAAGTCCTGCTCCGGTCACAACAACCGGTCCGGCAAACATGCGGCGCCGAACATCACGGCACCGCATGATCCACAGTCAGGCGGTCTCGCTCGGACTCAGACGCAGATCGATCACCTCGTCCGCGATGTTCGAATCGAAATATCCGAGTTCGATCAGGTAGTCGACGCCCTGGCGGATCCCATCCGCGGATTCCTGCGACATTACCGGTGCCGGCGGCTGACGCTTCAGGGCGACTTCCAGCACCTCGCGTGACGCGCTGAACAGAGGCTCCAGGTCGTCCAGCGCCGACTCGAAGTCGGAATGGAACTGTTCCCCTGCCTCCTTGAGGACCTCCATGTAGCGCGTCGCCACCTCCGGGCGCTCTTCCATGAAATCGGCAGTGGCATTAATCACGCAATCCGCCGCATCCGGGCCCCAGACATCGTTGCTTGTGGCGATGTATTTGCCGCCCGACTCCTTGACCACGGTCTCGGCATAGGGCTGTGCAAGGGTACAGACATCGACGTTGCCGTTGATCAGGGCCTCGCCCATCCCCGGCATGCCGTTAAAGAACGTCATCTCGTAGTCACTGTATGAAAGCCCGTTCTGCGACATCGTCCCGTAGGCAACCAGCTCCAGTGTGTCCAGCCGCAACGTACCGACCCGCAGCCCCTGGCCCGCCGCTTCGACGAACTCCTCCACGGACGTCACCGAGCCTTCGCGTGCCACCAGCTCGATCCCGGAGATGCCGCTACCGCCAATAATCCGCAGGCCATCATTGCCCTCGGCATAATCCGCCATGGACGCTGTCCATGGGTTGTGGGCCACATCCACTCCCCCGACGCCGAGCGCCCGGAGATTCTCCATGGGGCCGTTGAACTGGGTAATGTCCACGGCCAGCCCGGCCTCCTTGAAGAGCCCCCGTTGCGCGGCCAGGAGCAGGTGAGAAATACACCCCGCGGGCAGGTGCCCCGCCTTCACCATTTCATCCGCAACCCCGGCCCTGGCACTTCCGGTGGTCGCTAGCAATGCCATGCCGGCCGAGGAAAGACTCAACGCACCACAGGCACATCCCGTTCGAAGGAACTTACGGCGATCGGGGCTGAATGCCGTATTCGCGGCGTCCGCGCGACGGGGCGAAACGAGGTTTGCAAGCTTCTTGAATTTCATTGGCTCTATCTCCGCTGACCATCACCACAAAGAGACTGATTTGTCTCGCATGTAACTGGCCTGCAAACGGAGTGCCAGAAATAATCTTTCCGCAATTTCAATTGGTTATTAAGCAAACCCCAAACAAGGAAGATCAACACTGGTGCGAATTGCCCCGCCACTGATCGTATTCGCACTCGCAACGAACAGGCACCCCCCCGATCGGCAGGTCCGCGGGATCCGCGTTCATCGCCCCAAAAAAGAGGGCGCCACGAGGGCGCCCTGAAGGCCAACTTCCGGGTCCCGGGAGAGACCGTGCTGTCGGCGTCGGAGGAGACAAGTTGCGGGGCCGGCCCCCCGGCCCCGTCCAGCCTGCGTACAGGCTATGGGTTTCGCGTTACTTGTTCGTGAACTCGGGGTAGGCCTCGAGGCCGCACTCGGTCACGTCGGCACCGATCTCTTCTTCCTCTTCACCCAGGCGGATGCCCATGGCCATTTTGAGGACGAACCACACCAGCAGGCTGGCGAGGAAGACGAAGACGAAGATCGCCGCCAGACCCGCGATCTGCGCCACGAAGGTCGCATCCGGGTTGGACAGCAGCACCGCGAGGACACCCCAGATGCCGGCCGTGCCGTGGGCCGAGATCGCACCCACCGGGTCATCGATCTTGACCTTGTCCAGGGCGACGATGGAGAACACCACGATCACGCCACCCACGGCGCCGATGAAGGTCGCCAGCAGCGGGCTGGGCATCAGCGGTTCGGCGGTGATGGACACCAGGCCGGCGACCGCGCCGTTCAGGGCCATGGTCAGATCGGCCTTGCCGAACATCAGGCGGGTGGTGATCAGCGCGGCAATCACGCCCCCGGCCGCGGCCAGGTTGGTGTTGGTGAACACGGCCGCCACGGCATTCGCGGATTCAACGTCGGACACCTTGAGCTCGGAACCGCCGTTGAAGCCGAACCAGCCCAGCCAGAGGATCAGCACGCCCAACGTCGCCAGCGGCATGCTGGAGCCCGGGATCGCGTTGATCTGGCCGTCCTTGCCGTACTTGCCCTTGCGCGCCCCCAGCAGCAGAACGCCCGCCAGCGCGGCCACGGCACCGGTGAAGTGGACGATGCCCGAACCGGCGTAGTCGAGATAGCCGATCTGGTCCAGCATGCCGCCGCCCCAGCTCCAGAAGCCCTGGATCGGGTAGATCACGCCGGTGAGCACCACGGCGAAGGCGAGGAAGGCCCACAGCTTCATGCGCTCGGCCACCGCACCGGAGACGATCGACATCGCGGTCGCCACGAACACCACCTGGAAGAAGAAATCCGCGCGATCCGAGTAGTAGATGTCGCCGCCGCTGCCCAGCACCTCGGCCACGGCGTTGTCACCGGTGATGAAGAAGCCCAGGCCCGGGATCAGAGAAGTGAGCCCGTCGCTGTACATGATGTTGTAGCCGATCAGCATGTACATGACCGAGGCAATGGAATAAAGGGAGATGTTCTTGGTAAGGATTTCGGCCACGCTCTTGGTCCGCACCATGCCGGCCTCGAGCATGGTAAAGCCCGCGGCCATCCACATGACCAGAGCACCGGCCATCAGGAAGTAAAAGGTGTCAAGGGCGTAGGCCACCTCGACGACTTGCTGTTCGATATCCATTTTCGGATTACCTCATCTAATAATGACCGAGATGGGCGCTCAGAGCGCTTCGGTTCCGGTTTCACCCGTGCGGATTCGCAGGACCTGCTCGACCGGCGAGACAAAGATCTTTCCGTCCCCGATCTTGCCGGTGCTCGCGGCCTTCGAAACGGCTTCGATCACCTGGTCGACCAGGCTGTCATCCACCGCAACCTCCAGCTTGACCTTGGGCAGAAAGTCCACGACGTATTCGGCACCGCGGTACAGTTCGGTGTGGCCACGCTGGCGACCGAAACCCTTGACTTCGGTCATGGTGATGCCCTGCACACCGATCTCGGACATCGCCTCGCGCACATCATCAAGCTTGAACGGCTTGATCACGGCAGTAATCATCTTCATGTCATGCTCCTCTCAGGCGGGTCGCCACCGGGGGCAACGACCCGCAACGAAGTTTTGCTTCCGGTTCAACGTTCAGAAGGATTTCGACCAGCCCACCCAGGCACGCATGTCTTCGTCATCGACGTCGGCATAGGCCAGGTTCAGGCTGAATTCGCCGAATTCGCCGGCATCGCGAGCGAGGCTGGCGGAGTAGTGGGTGTAATCGTCATTGTCGCTGTCGTCGTACGTCTGACGTCCGACCATGAAACCGGCGCTGTAGACCTCGGCGAACGGCACATCCAGACCACCGTAGAAGTACACGTCGTCACTTTCGAGGAGCGACTCCGAGGCACTGTCGGTCACCACCCACTGGACACCGCCATAAAAGCCGATCACGTCCATGTCATAACTGACCGACCCGACCAGCTCGCCGAAGTCGTATGAGACGGAATCACCTTCGAACGAGGCATCCGGATAGGCGTAATAGACATACCCCACGTCGTAGCCGAAACCGTTATCAAAGGAATCGGCAAAACCACCGTAAAGGTCGAGCTCGTAGGTCGTGCCATCATCTTCCCCGAAATCCACGTTGGAAGCCCAGGTCCCCAGGTAAAACCCGGAGGCATGCTCCCAGTCAAAACCACCCTGGATAGCGGCGCCGCCATCGGTTTCGGAAAAGCCCCGCAGTTCATAATCGGACACGATCGAGATATTGGCCGACACCTCGGCGGCCGCGCTGGAAGTAAAGACGACACCCCCGGTGGACCCGACGGCCAGGATCGCGGTGGCGACGGCGGAATAGGCGAATTTCTTCATTGGTTGACTCCCTCTGCGTGTTTTCTGGATGTCGCTGCTTGTCGACACCCGTTCCTTGCAGGGGGCGTGCCAGAAACGTTAAACGGGGCAAAAACCGGTTTTATGCAACGCTGTTGCGGGCAAACCACGGGTGATTGCCACGAACGGGTGCAATCACAAAGTGCAGGCGCACCAAAAGGGGGCAATACGAGGCGGGGCCGCCACCGGAAAGGGCGCCGCGCGGGAAAGAGCAGTACGGGAAAGCTGTGCGGGAGACAGGAGCAGGAAGTGTGGAAGCGTCCTGCCAATCGGCCAGGGCCTGCGCGCCGAAGTCCCGAGGTCAGTCGGTGGCGAGCGAGCCGCGTTCGATGGTGATGCCCACCTCGCGCACCCCGGCCACCGCGCCCGGTTTGCCCAGGGTGATGCGCAGCCACGGCGAACCGAACTGCGCCATCAGGGTCTCGGCGATCTCCTCGGCGAGGGATTCGAGCAGGATGTGGGGTTCGCGGGTCACGATGGCCCGCACCGCGTTGGCCACGGCCTCGTAGTCAACCGTGTCTTCGATCTCGCCGGAGTGGGCGGCCACGCGAGTGTCCGCCGCCAGCTCGATGTCGAAGCGCAGCGGGCGCTGCATGCGCTGTTCCCAGTCGTAGACGCCGACCACGGCGGGGATTTCGAGATCGCGCAGATAGATACGGTCCATGCGGGACACCGGGGACACAGGGTTGCGGAGGGGCTTATCGTACTGCCTGCCCCCGCCCGCGTACACCGGGGCGTGCGATGGTGGCGCAACGCGCTACCATGCCCGAACAGTCCGACCGAACAGCGTCGCCAGGAGAGCCGCCGCATGTCCACCACTTCGTTTCAGCCACTGCCGTGGACCCGGACCCCCGAGGGGGCCCTGCGCCGGGTCGGCGTGGAGATCGAGATGGCAGGGGTCTCGCTGGAGACGATGGCCCGCGCCATCATCGACGAATTCGGCGGGCACATCGAAGCCGAGCATGCCTTCGTGCTGCATGTCCGCGACAGTGACGCGGGGGATTTCCAGCTGGAGCTGGATGCCCGCGTACTCAAGGACCGCGGCTATCGCGAGCACCTGGCCCGGCTGGGGGTCGACCTGGACGACCGCGACCAGGAAGCACTGGAGGCCTGGCTGGCCGATGCCGCCGGGCGCCTGGTCCCGCACGAGATCGTGGCGCCACCCCTGGAGCCTGCGCAGCTGCCCCGCCTGGACCGGGTGCGTGCCGCGCTGCAACAGGAAGGTGCCCTGGGCACGGAACGCTCCCTGCTCTACGCCTTCGGGCTGCAGCTGAACATCGAGATCCACAGCCGCGAGCCCGAATGGCTGCTGGCCATCCTGCGAGCCTTCGTGCTCATGTACGAGATCCTCGCGCAGGCGGGGGCCATCGACCTGTCGCGCCGCCTGTCGCCCTACATCCGGCCGTTCCCCGGCGCCTTCGTGCGCCACATTCTCGACCCCGATTTCACCCCGGACCGTGCATCGCTGATCGACACCTGGCTGGCGCACAACCCCACGCGCAACCGTCCGCTGGACCTGCTCCCGGTACTGGCGGAGCTGGACCCCGAACGCGTTGCGGCGGCGCCGGTGGAACACGAACTGATCAAGCCGCGTCCCGCCCTGCATTACCGGTTGCCGGACTGCCGCATCGACGACCCGGCCTGGAGCCTGGCGCACCCGCTGAACGGCTGGGTGGAAGTGGAACAGCTGGCCGCCCACCCCGAACGCCTCGACCGACTCGCGCGGGAATACCTGGAACGCCCGGGCCAGGCGGTGGGCCGCTGGGCCGACGAATGGATGCAGCGGCTGCGTGCCTGGTTCTGAACGCCCGCACCGCCCGGTGATCGCCGTCACCGGCCCGGACCGTGGCGGCACGCCCGCGTGGCTGTTCACCGCCCTCGCGGTGTGGCGGGCCGGCGGCCGCCCCCTGCGCATCCGCCCCGGGCGTCCCCGCCGCAACCGCCGCATCGACGCGCTGATCGTCGGCGGCGGGGCTGACGTCGATCCCGGGCTTTATGGCGAGACGCTGCCCGACGGCCCAGGCAGCGCGGCGATCCGGCAGGCCGAACGACGCCTGTCACAGCGCCTGATCGGCTACGCCTTCTATCCCGCGCTGTGGTTGCTGCGCCGGCTGTTCCAGTCGAAGAGGTCATCGCTGGACCCGGAGCGCGACCGGCTGGAGAAATCCCTGATTCACCACGCGCTGGACGAGCACCTGCCGATCCTCGGCATCTGCCGCGGGATGCAGCTGATCAACGTGGTGCGCGGCGGCAGTCTGCATCGCGACCTGGCCGCGTTCCACGCGGAGACCCCCAACGCCCGCAGCCTCTTGCCGGTCAAGCAGGTACGACTGGATCCGCACTCGCGGCTGTCCGCCATCCTTGGCGATGCACCGCTGCGCGTGAACGCCCTGCACGATCAGGCCGTCGACCGCCTTGGCCACGACCTGAACGTTGTCGGACGCGAACCCTCGCGCGTGGTCCAGGCCATCGAGGCCGGCGGCCGCGATTTCTGCATCGGCGTGCAGTGGCACCCCGAATACCTGCCGCAGAAGGCCCGCCACCAGCGCCTGTTCCGGGCGCTGGTGGCCGCGGCCTGCGCCCCCCGCGTTCGCACCGGGTCCGAATAAATACTTGCGAACCTTGTGGAAAACCTCTAGCTTGGCCGGACAATCCGAAGGGTCTTCTTCACCGGGTGGGCGCATCCACCCGACGGGCGATCGTCACACAACCCCGGCCCGCCGGCTCCGAACAGGGAGATCCCTGCCCGTCGCCGGCGGGCCCGCGACCCGGGTACGCTCCGATGACCGACGAGCAACAAGCGCAAGGAGAATCGCCGCTCCCGGAAACCCTGGAGCAGGCGCGGGAGCGCATACGGGAACTGGAAACCGAACAGGAAGGTGCCCAACGGACCCTGGAAGAACTGCGCCTGCACCAGGAAGAGCTGCACGCCCAGAACGAGGAACTGCGGCAGACGCAGCAGGCCCTGGCTCAAGCCAGTCAGCGCTATCAGGATCTGTTCGACTTTGCCCCCGTGGCATTCCTGGTTCTCGATGCCAACGGGGAAACGGTGGAAGTTAATCGCACCGCGACGCGCATGCTGGGACTGCCACGCAGCCATCTGCTGCAGCAGCCACTGCGGCGGTTCCTCGACACCTCCAGCCGCGAGCCGTTCCACCAGCTTCTGGCCGCCGCCGGACACGGCACCCCGCCGGAGGATTTCGAGCTGGTACTCAACACGCCCGAGCAGTCGGAACTGCACGTGCAGGTCAGCCTTTCCCCGGACCACGACCCGGCGGGTCTGCGTTTCCGTCTGGCCATGGTGGATGTCACGGCCCGCAAGCGCGCCGAACAGCATCAGCGTCTGGCCGCCACGGTGTTCGAGGAAAGCAACGAAGGCATCATCGTGACCGACGCCCGTGCCCGCATCCAGCGGGTCAATCATGCATTCACCATCGTCACCGGATATCAGGAAGACGAAGTCGTCGGCCGTACTCCGGGTCTGCTCTCGTCGGGGCGCCATGACCGCAGCTTCTACGAGCACATGTGGAACCGGCTCCAGGAGGAAGGCCACTGGATGGGAGAGGTCTGGAACCGGCGCAAGAACGGCGAGATCTACCCGGAGTGGCTGAAGATCAACGCGGTCACCGACCGGGACGGGAACATCCGGCATTACCTCGGGATCTTTTCCGACATCGGTGATCACGGCCAGACGGGACAGGATGTCGAACGCTTTGCTTTCTATGATGCCCTTACCGGCCTGCCCAACCGGACCCTGCTGCACGAACGCCTCAAGCACGGCCTGATGCGCTCCAAACGCGACGGCAGGATGGTCGGCGTGTTCTATCTGGACCTGGACGGCTTCAAGACCCTCAACGACACCCTGGGTCATCAGGCCGGAGATCAGCTGCTGCAGCAGGCAGCGGAACGGCTGCAGAAGGTCATCCGCCCCTCCGATACGGTCGCGCGGCTGGGCGGCGACGAGTTCACCGTGGTGCTGTGCGAACTGGACGACGAGGAGACGGCGATGCAGACCGCCCGACGGGTGGCCGGCGACATCCTCGCGGCCCTGCGGCGCCCGTTCCACATTCACGGTAACGAAGTCATCTCCGGGGGAAGCATCGGCATCGCCCTGTTCCCGCGGGACGGCTCGACCTGCAGCGAACTCGCCAAGCACGCCGATATCGCGATGTATCAGGCCAAGGAGGACGGCGGACAGAAGTACGCCTTTTTCGCCCCCGAGATGAATCGCCAGCTCGAACGGCGGGTATCGCTCGAGAACCAGCTCCGGCACGCCCTGGGGCGGAACGAACTGAGCCTCGCCTTCCAGCCGGTGGTGGATACCCGGCAGGGGCGCGTGGCGGGCGTGGAGGCCCTGATGCGATGGGACGGCTTCGACGGCTCGATCTCGCCCCTGGAGTTCATCCCGATCCTCGAGAACCTCGGCCTCGGCGCGGAGGTGGCCCGCTGGACCCTGGAGCAGGCCTGCAATGCCTTGCGCGACTGGGCATTCCCCGGTGCCGAAGAGCTGTGGCTGGCCGTGAATTTCTCTCCCCGACAGCTCCACGGCCTGACCGCGGGGGATCTCCGCGACACCTTCGCGAAGACCGGAGTGCAACCGACGCGCGTGGTCGTGGAAGCGACCGAGGACCATTTCCGGGACGATGCGAGCTCCGTCATCTCCACCCTCCACGATCTGCGCAGCCTGGGGGTGCGGGTCGCCCTGGACGACTTCGGGACCGGCCATTCGTCGCTGGGGAGGCTGCGCCACATGCCGATCGATATCATCAAGCTGGACCGCAGCTTTGTCCGCGGCCTGCCGGAGGACACCTGTGACCTGGCGATCGTCAACACGGTGATGACCATGGCCAGGCATCTGGACATGCACTTCCTCGCCGAGGGCGTGGAAACCTGCGAACAACTGGGACTTCTGCGGGATCAGGGCTGCGACCTGATTCAGGGGTACGTCTACATTCCCCCGCTCCCTGCCAGCGACTGTGCCCGCTGGTGCGAAGAATTCCACCGGGACGGGCCATCCTCACCCTCGCAATGCGGAGATCCCACGTGAGCACACCCGATTACATCGTCGGGATCGGCGCCTCCGCAGGCGGGCTGGAAGCCCTGGATGCGTTTTTCCAGCAGATGCCGCCCGACAGCGGCCTGAGCTTCGTCGTGGTTCAGCACCTGTCGCCCGACTACAAGAGCCTGATGGCCGAACTGCTGTCGCGGCACACGGAGATGCCGGTACAGCGTGCCGAAGACGGCGAAACCGTGGCCGCCAACCAGGTGTATCTGATCCCGCCGCGCAAGAACCTGACGCTGTTCCACGGCAAGCTGATCCTCAGCGAGCAGGATGCAAGCCGTGGCGTGAATCTTCCCATCGATGTCTTCCTCCGTTCCCTCGCGGAAGATCAGGGCGAACGCGCGATCGCCGTCATCCTGTCCGGCACCGGGTCCGACGGCACCCGCGGCATCCGCGCCATCAAGGAACAGGGCGGGATGATCATGGCGCAGTCCGCCGATTCGGCCAAGTTCGATGGCATGCCGCGCAGCGCCGCGGCCACTGGCCTCCCGGACTTCGTGCTGCCACCGGAGGAGATGCCACGCCTGCTGCAGTCTTTCGTGCAGCATCCGCATTCCGCCAAGGCCGAGGGCCCCGGTGTCATCGTCACCGACGAGGATGCCCTCACCCGGATCTTCGCGCTGCTGCGCGAGGATTCCAGCATCGACTTCACCTTCTACAAATCCAGCACCGTTGTGCGCCGCATCGAGCGCCGGATGACCGTCAACGAAATCGGCGAACTGCGGGACTATGCCCGCTATCTCGAGCGCCATCGCGATGAGGTCAACACCCTGCGGCGTGAACTCCTGATCGGTGTCACCAGCTTTTTCCGCGACCGCGAGGTCTGGGAGTATCTGGAGCAATCGGTGCTGCCGGGGCTGATCGAGAACAGTGGCAAGGGGGGCCTGCGCTTCTGGGTCGCCGGCTGCTCCACCGGCGAGGAGGCGTACAGCCTGGCCATCATCACCCGCGAGGTCATGGACCGCCTCGGCCTCACCGTGGACGTCAAGATCTTCGCGACCGACGTGGACCGCAATGCCGTGCAGAACGCCGGCAGCGGGATCTATCCCGAGAGCATCGTCGCCGATCTGCCCCCGGATCTGCTGGCCAAGTACTTCCAGCGCCAGGACGAGCAGTTCCAGATTGCCCGCCGGATCCGCGAGATGGTGGTGTTCGCCCCGCACGACCTGTTGCGGGATCCCCCGTTCACCAACATCCAGCTGGTGTCATGCCGCAATCTGCTGATCTATCTGCAGCCCGTGCTGCAGAAAAAGGTCCTGGACCTGTTCAACTTCTCCCTGAGCCCGGACGGTGTCCTCGTCCTCGGCAACAGCGAGACCGTGGGTGACGCGCCCGATACCTACGAACCCGTCGACCAGAAACTGCGGATCTTCCGGACCCGGGGCAAGCGCCGTCTGCCCGCCAACCAGGAATCCCGCGAACACAGCATGCGCACGGGGCCGAGCCCCTCCGGGCCGTCCGGTCGCGCCGCCCGCCAGGAACACGAGGAAGAACGACTGCTCGGACGCCTGGTAGAAACCCTGGGCGAAGAGATCCTGCCCCTGATTCTGGTCGTCAGCCAGGACCTGGAACTGCGCCATGTGGTCGGCAACCCCGAGGGTTATCTCCACATGCCCACGGGCCGCGTGCACCACGACATTACCCGCCTGGCAACCGCGGACCTGGCCACCCCGCTGGCCACCGGGCTGCAGAAAGTGTTCAAAACCGGTGAACGCACCAGCTACAGCAACGTTCATCTGCGCCTGCGCGAAGAGAAACAGGTCGTGGAGCTGCGCATGCTCCCGCTGCCGACACACAAGGGCCAGACACCGCTGGCTGCGGTGGTCATCCGGCCGCAGCACCAGCAGGCCTCTTCCAGCGACGAGGCCGTCGTCTACGACCTTGACCAGGAGACCCAGCAGCGCATCGCCGACCTGGAAGCCGAACTGCAGTTCACGCGGGAGAACCTGCAGGCCACGGTGGAGGAGCTGGAAACCGCCAACGAAGAACTCCAGGCGTCCAATGAAGAACTGCAGGCGTCGAACGAAGAGCTGCAGAGCACCAACGAGGAGCTGCAGTCGGTCAACGAGGAACTGCACACCGTCAACGCCGAATACCAGAGCAAGATCAGCGAGCTCTACGAGCTCAACAACGATCTCGACAACCTCCTTTCGGCCAATGGCATTGCCTCCCTGTTCCTCGACAGCCAGCTGCGAATCCGGCGCTACACCCCGGCCCTGACGGAGGTCTGCCAGATCACCGACGGCGACATCGGGGGCCATCTGGCGGAGGTCTGTCGGCGGCTGGGAGCGCAGGACCTGCCGGAACTCGCATGCCAGGTGCAGCGGGAGCGGCAGCCGGCGGAACGTGAAGTACACCTGGGACGGGGCCGCTGGTATCTGCTGACCATGCACCCCTATCAGGTCGGATCCGAGTACACCTCCTCGGTGGTGATGAGCCTGGTGGACGTCACCCACCTGAAGGACACGCAACGGGCGCTGGAGGCATCCCAGCTGCATTTCCGCCGGCTGTTCGACGAGGCGCCGCACATCATCCTGCTGCTGGACCCGCAGGGCCGAATCCGCGAACTCAACCGGACAGCCCACGAGCGGCTGGGGTCCGCCCTTGAGGGCCTGGAATCACCGGACCTTCGCGAACTGATCCCGGACCCGCCCGACGATGAGGGCGGCCACCAGGCCCTGGAGTCACTCCTGAAGGGAGCCCCCCTCAGTGAAGGCCGCATCCGGCTGCGGATCCCGGACGGCACGGAAATCCCCGCCGAGGCCAGCGGGGTGCCCGAAATGGTCGAGGGTCGTGTCACCGGTGCGCGCATCGTGCTGCGCGACATGCGCGAGCGCGCTCAGACCGGGGACGGATAGGCGACGCGCAGGCCACCCAGGCCGCAATAGCCGTCCGGAACCTTCGCCAGATACTGCTGGTGATACTCCTCGGCGAAGTAGTACGCCTCCAGCTCGCGGATCTCGGTGGTGACCGGTCCCAGTCCCGCCGCCTGCAGCGCGGTGTTGAAACGCTCGCGGCTGGCCAGCGCGGCCTCGTAATGGGCCGGGTCCACGGTGTACACCCCGGAACGGTACTGGGTCCCGACATCATTGCCCTGACGCATCCCCTGGGTCGGGTCGTGTCCCTCCCAGAAGGTGCGGAACAGGGTCTCTGTCGACACCGCGCGTGGATCGAACACCACCCGCACCAGTTCGGCATGGCCGGTCCGGCCACTGCAGACCTCGCGGTAGGTCGGATTGGGGGTGTACCCGCCGCCGTAACCCACGCTGGAGGAATACACCCCTTCGAGCTGCCAGAACAGTCGCTCGGCGCCCCAGAAGCAGCCCATGCCGAAGTGGATGATTTCCATGCCATCGGGGTACGGCGGCGCCAGCGGGGTCCCCAGCACCGCATGGCGTTCCGGCACCGGCATGGCCTCGCTCCGGCCGGGCAGGGCGCTCTCGGGCTCCACCATCTGCGGCTGCATCCAGTCGCCGAACATCATTCGCTGCCGTGGTCGCCGCCCGGGCGCAGCCGCAGCAGCTCGCCGGGGTTATGGTCGGTCAGCACCCAGATCGCGCCGTCGTGCACGCGCACGTCGCGCACCCGGCGGTCCAGATCGGGCAGCACCTCCACCTCGCTGACCAGCTCGCGATCATCGAAAGTCAGACGGCGCAGGGTACGGTGGGCCAGCCCGCCCGCCAGCAGGTCGCCGTCCCACTCGGCAAAGGCCGGATCCCGCAGGATCGCCATGCCGGAAGGCGCAATCGACGGCGTCCAGTGGTGCAACGGGGAGACCATCCCCTCCTTCTCGGTGATGCCCTCCCCGATCTGGCCGCCACCGTACTCCTCGCCATGGGTGATCACCGGCCAGCCGTAGTTGTTGCCCGGCTCGACGATGTTGACCTCGTCCCCGCCCTGCGGCCCGTGCTGGTTCTCCCACAGGGTGCCGGTCTCGGGGTCCATCACCATGCCCTGCGAGTTGCGCACGCCATACGCCCAGATTTCGTCACGCCGGTCGGCGTCATCCACGAACGGGTTGTCCGCGGGGACCGAGCCGTCGTCGTGCAGGCGGATGATGGTACCGATGTGGTTGGACGGATCCTGCGCCTGGTGGCGGTCCCCGCGGTCGCCGACGCTGATGAACACGTGAGTGTCGTCGTCGAACACGATGCGGCTGCCGAAATGGCGCCCGCCCCGCACGCCCGGCTCGGCGGTGAACAGGGTCTCGACGTCGCTCAGGGCCCCGTCCTCGAGACGCCCGCGCGCCAGACGCGTGGTCAGCCCGCCGTCCACGCTGGCCGCATAGGTGAAGTACAGCCAGCGGTTGTCGGCGAATTCCGGATGCAGGGCCAGATCCAGCAACCCGCCCTGGTTGCGCGCCCGCAGGTCATCCGGCAGCCCCGGCACCAGTTCACCCCGGCCGGAAAAATCCGGGCCGTGGTCGCCGGCCGGGAAATGCCGCAGCGCGCCCGGGCGCTCGCTGATCAGCGCCGAGCCATCGGGCAGAAAGGCAATGGCCCATGGGTGATTGAGCCCCTCGTGCAGAATCTCCACCGACAGCCCGTCGGCCGACGCCTCCACCGCCTCGGGCGACGGCGCCGAGGCTCCGGAACATCCCGCGACGAGAAAACTCCCGGCGGCCAGCGCGGCCAGACTGCGACGCACAACGTGAACCGGTTTCATCATGATGCTCCTCCCGTCAATCCTTCTTCTTTGGTCCGGAACCGTGCCTTCCGGGTTCCGGCGTGTGCCCGTACCCCGTTCACGGCTCCGCGCGCGTATTCGTACCAGGTGCCCCACATCCCGAGGTGGGTGCGCAGCAGCCACGGCGTATCGTCAGGCTCGGGTCGATAATTGGTGTCGCCCTCGGGCATGGATCAGTAGAGCGGGGGCTCGCCCTCGGGGCGGGTGCGGAACAGGCGCAGGGTCCACAGATACTGCGCCGGGGCCTGTTCCACGCCCCGTTCGATAGCGGCATTCATGGCCCGTGCGTCGACCGCGTCGTCGCCCGAGGGGAAGCCCTCCATTGGAGGCCACAGGCGCATCACGTATTCGTCACGGGCGAGGTCGTACCAGGCGAAACTCGGCAGCACCACCGCCCGCGACATGCGCGTCAGCCGTCCCAGAGCGGTCAGCGTAGCCTTGGATACACCGAAGAAATCCACGAACACCGCGCCGTCGGCGCCCAGGTCCTCGTCCGGCAGGTAATAGAAGAACCGCCCGCGACGCAGTTGGCGAATCGCCGGGCGCAGCCCCTGCTCGCGGGCGAAGATGTCCCCGGAGTAGCGGGTGCGGCTGCGGTGGTTGATCCACTCCAGCACGGGGTTCTTCATCGGCTTGGCGAAGGAGACCCCGTCGTACATCTGGCTCATGCGCACCCCGCCGTAATCCAGCCCCAGCGAGTGCGGGGCGAGGATGATCACCGGTGTCCCGTCGGAGCGCGCGCGTTCGTAGTGCTCCAGCCCGTCCACCCGGATGCGCGAGGCATGCTCGCCGGGCTTGCCGAACCACAGGAGCCCGTAGTCCAGCACGGTCTGCGCCTGGTAGCGGTAGAAAGCGGCCAGCCGCGCTTCGCGTTCGGCCGCATCCAGCTGCGGGAAGCACAGCTCGAGGTTGCGTTCGGCGATCCGGCGGCTGCGCCCCGAGCGGCGGTACAGCAGGCGGCCGATGCCCCGGGCCAGCGCCTGCACCGCCGAACGCGGGATCTGCTGCAGCACCCAGGCCAGCGCAACGCCAACCCAGGTGAGCCAGTAGCGGGGGGCGAAATGCCGCGCGGTCAGCGGCGCCCGGTAGGCACCGACGTCCGCCTCCTCCCCGGGGGCATCGTCACGGCTCATGTGTCCGCATCACCTCCGGCCTCCAGCAGGCGGCGGGCGCGCTTCGCGGAGACCTCCATTTCCTTGACCGCCTGCAGGTCGCCCTTCTCCTCGGCGATGGCCATGCCCCGCTCGCAGACCTCCAGCGCACGCTGCGGGCGCTCCAGCGCCACCAGGGTCTTTGCCAGCAGTTTCCACGCCGCGGAGTAGCCCTCGTCCAGCTCCAGCGCGCGCTCCAGGTGCTCAACCGCCGCCTCCTGCTGGCCATCGGTCACCAGGGCGTTGCCCAGCGAGAAGCGCAGCATCGCGGAGTCCTCGCCTCCGTCCAGCATGTTCTGGAAACGTTCGACCATCTGCGACATGGACGACCTCCTGTCTCGTGAATACCCGCCCAGACTAGCGCTGCCAGAACGCCGGGGACAGAAGCACCAGCACGGTGAAGATTTCCAGCCGCCCCATCAGCATGGCCAGGATCAGCACCCATTTGCTGAAGTCGTTGATGGACTGGAAGTTCGGCCCCACCTCGCCCAGGCCGGGGCCGAGGTTGTTGAGGGTGGCCGCCACCGCCGAGAACGCCGTGACCTGATCCAGGCCCGAGGCCATCACCGCCAGCATCATCACCACGAACACCATCACATAAGCCGCGAGGAAGCCCCACACCGCCTGCACCACACGGTCCGGGGCCTCCTTGCCGTTGACCTTCACGGCGATGCGCGCATGCGGATGGATCAGGCGCTTCACCTCGCGCATGCCCTGCTTCATCAGCAGCAGCACGCGCACCACCTTGATGCCGCCACCGGTGGATCCGGTGCAGCCACCGACGAACGACAGGAAGATCAGCAGCACCGGCAGAAACCCCGGCCAGAGGTAGAAGTCGTCGGTGGCGTAACCGGTGGTGGTGCCGATGGACACCACGTGGAACGCGGCCCGGCGGAAGGCGTCCGCGCCGTCCGCGGCAAAGCCGGTCACCAGCATGTAGGCCACCACCACGGCCACCGCCGAGGCCATCAGGATCAGGTAGGTGCGCAGCTCCTCGTCACGCCGATAGGGCGCGACCGACGCACGATGCAGGGCGAGGAAATGCACCGCGAAGTTCATCCCGGCGATCAGCATGAAGACGATCGCCACGCCCTCGATGGCGGCGGAATCGAAGTGGCCAAGGCTGGCGTCGTAGGTGGAGAACCCGCCGATCGCCACGGTGGTGAAGGAATGCGCGATCGCGTCGAAGACCTCCATCCCGGCGACCCAGTAGGCCACCGCACAGGCCACCGTCAGGCCGAGGTAGATGTACCACAGGTTGCGCGCGGTCTCGGCGATGCGCGGGGTCAGCTTGTTGTCGCGGATCGGGCCCGGGGTTTCGGCCTTGAACAGCTGCATGCCGCCCACGCCCAGCAGCGGCAGGATGGCCACTGCCAGCACGATGATGCCCATGCCGCCCATCCATTGAAGCTGCTGGCGATACCACAGCAACGCCTTCGGCATGTCGTCCAGCCCGGTCAGCACGGTGGCGCCAGTGGTGGTCAGCCCCGACATCGACTCGAAGGCCGCATCGGTGAAACTGACGTTCAGATGCGGGTCGAGCACCATCGGCGTCGCCCCGGCCAGGCCCAGACCCAGCCAGAACATCACCACCAGGATGAACCCGTCGCGCGGCTGCAGTTCGCGATGCGCGCGATACAGCGGCCCCCAGAGCATCCCGCCGACCAGAAGCAGCACGATGAACGCCTGCATGAACACGTACGCGGTGGACTCGTCGTAGATGTACCCGACGAGTGCGGGCGGCAGCATGCTCAGGCTGAACAGCGTGAGCAGGATCCCCAGCAGGCGCGCGGTGGAGGCGAGATGGAGCACGGCGGACGGCTCAGAAGAACAGCGGGCTGGGCTGGAACAGGCGCTGGACCTGCTTCACCTTGCCACGGTCGGTGAGGAACAGGATGACGTGATCCCCCGAATGGATCACCGTGTCGTGGTGCGGGATAAGGACCTCGTCGTCGCGCACCACGGCACCGACGCTGGCCCCCTCCGGAAGGTTGATCTCGTCGATCCGGCGGTCCACCACCTGCGAGGTGCGCGAATCGCCGCTGACTACGGTTTCAATCGCCTCGGCCGCGCCGCGGCGCAGGGTATGCACGGTGGCGGTCCCACCCTCGCGTACCCGGGCCAGCAGGGCGCTCACCGTGGCCTGCTGCGGCGACAGCGCGACATCGATGGTCCCGCTCTGCAGCAGATCCACGTAACTCGGGCGGTTGATCAGCGACATCACCTTGCGCACGCCGGAGCGCTTGGCCAGCATCCCGGCGAAGATATTGGCCTGATCGTCGTTGGTCACCGCGCAGAAGACGTCGCTGTGCTCGACGTTGACCGCCTCCAGGAAGCGGTCGTCGGCGCTGTCACCCTGCAGCACCAGCACGTTGCCGGGCAGTTCCCGGGCGAGCTGATCCGCCCGCTCCGGGTCGCGCTCGATCACCTTCACCCGATAGCGCTTGCTCAGGGCCTCGGCCAGCCGCCGGCCGATGTTGCCGCCGCCGGCGATCATGATCCGCTTGTAGGGCTTCTCCAGCTTGCGCAGCTCGGAGGTGACGGCGCGGATGTTCTTCTTCGCCGCGACGAAGAAGACCTCGTCATCGGCCTCCACCACAGTGTCGCCGTCCGGCTGAATGGAACGCTCGTGACGGAAGATCGCCGCGACCCGGGTATGGACCCCCGGCATGTCGTAGCGCAGATTCTTCAGCTCGTGGCCCACCAGCGGCCCGCCGTAGTAGGCGCGCACGCCCACCAGCGACACCCGCCCCTCGGCGAACTCCAGGACCTGCAGCGAGCCGGGATGCTCGATCAGGCGCTGGATATGGCTGGTCACGATCGCCTCGGGCGAGATCAGCATGTCCACCGGGATCGCATCCTGGGCGAACAGTTCCGGGGTCTCGTGATAGTCGCGGGCCCGTACCCGGGCGATCTTGGTCTCGATGTTGAACAGCGTGGAGCCGATCTGACAGGCCAGCATGTTGACCTCGTCGGAATCGGTCACCGCCACCAGCATGGAGGCATCCCGCGCCCCGGCGGCGTCCAGTACCGACGGATGGGCCCCGAAGCCGTGGATCGTCTTGAGATCGAACTGATCTTCCAGCTCGGCCAGGCGTTCGGCACGGTTGTCGACGACGGTGATGTCGATCCCGTCGGCACTCAGGGCCTCGGCCAGGGACTGACCGACCTGACCGGCCCCCAGGATGATGATCTGTTTCATGCGTCAGCCGTCGGATTTCACGCGGCGCGGATCGATGCCCAGCGCCTTGAATTTGCGGTAAAGATGGGTCCGCTCCAGACCGACCCGCTCGGCCAGTCGGGTCATGTTGCCCTCGGAGCGTTCCAGCTGTTGCATCAGGTATTCCCGTTCGAACTGTTCGCGCGCCTCGCGCAGGGGCAGGTCGGGGATGGTCACCACCCCCTCGGCGCTCTCCTCTTCCGCCCGCCGCGGCTGCCCCGACAGGGTGCGGTCCACCTCGTCACGGGTGATCTCGTCGCCGGAGCCCAGGATCATCAGGCGCTGGACCAGGTTGCGCAGTTCGCGCACGTTCCCCGGCCACGGGTACTGCTGCAGGCACTCCAGGGCCGGGCGCTGGAACGTGCGCTGCGGCAGGCCCTCCTGCTGATGCAGCTGGCGCATATGGTAATCCAGCAGTTCGGGGATGTCCTCGGCGTGCTCGCGCAGCGGCGGCACGTTCAGCGGCAGGACGTTGAGGCGGTAATAGAGATCCTCGCGGAACAGCCCCTGCTCCACGGCCTCGCCCAGATCGTGCTGGGTGGCCGCCACCACGCGCACGTTCACGCTGATCGGCTGGTCCCCGCCGATGCGCGTGATGCGCCCGGTGTCCAGCGCATGCAGCAGACGCGCCTGAGTCTGCAGGTCCATCTCCGCAACCTCGTCGAGGTACAGCACCCCGCCGGAGGCCTGCTCCAGCAGGCCATAGCGCACCCGCTCGCCCTGCTCGCTGCCGAACAGCTCGGCCACCGCCTCGTCGCCCGACATCGAGCCCACCGAGACCACGATGAACGGGCTTTCGCGCCGCGCGCTGCGGGCGTGCAACATGCGCGCGAAGGTCTGCTTGCCGGCCCCCGGCTCGCCGGTGATCAGCACCCAGGTATCGTGCTGGGCCATGCGCTGCACCTGGTCGCGCAGGTTCACCATCACCGCGCTGCTGCCCACCGGGTCCGCCACCGGGGCCACCTGGCGCCGCAGGCCGGTGTTTTCCCGCTGCAGGCGCGCGGCCTCCAGCGCGTTGTTCAGGGTGATCAGCAGCTTGTCGATGGTCAGCGGCTTTTCGATGAAGTCGTAGGCGCCCAGGCGGGTCGCATCCACCGCGCTTTCGACATTGCCGTGGCCGGAGATCATCACCACCGGGCACATCGCTCCCTCGTCCTCCTGCCATTCCTTGAGCAGGGAGACCCCGTCGCCGTCGGGCATCCATACGTCCAGCAGGATGGCGTCCGGCCGCCGACTGCGCCGCTGTGCCTTGGCCTCGGCCACCGAGCCCGCGAGCGCCACCTGGTAGCCCTCGTCCTCCAGCACGTCGCGCAGCAGCATGCGGATGTCGGGCTCGTCGTCGACCACGAGAATGTAGGCGTCGCTCATTGCGGCTGTTCCTCCTCGGCAGCGGACGCCCCGGACGGGCCGCCCTCGTCCACCGGGATGCGGATCACGAAGACCGCGCCGCCCGCCCCGGAATCATCATTATGGCACTCGATGATACCCCCGTGCTCCTCGACGATCTTCTGCGCCACCGCCAGTCCAAGCCCGGTTCCACGCGGCTTGTGCGTCGTGTAGGGCTCGAAGATGCGCTCCAGCAGCTCCGGCCGGATCCCGGGACCGTTATCCCGGACACGCAGTTCGATCCAGTTTCCGGAGGCGCTTTCGACATGGTCGGTGGAGACGTACACCTCCAGGTCGTCGCCGCGCTCCTGCTCCTCGGCCGCCTCCATGGCGTTACGAACCAGGTTGTGCAGCAACTGACGCAGGCGACCGCCGTCGGCACGGATCAGCGGCATTCCCTCGCCCAGATCCAGATGCACCCGCGAGCTGCCGTCCGCGCCCAGATACAGCTCGGAGACGTCGCGCACCAGCTGGTTCACGTCGGTGTGGCCGAGTTCCAGTTTGGGCGCCTGGGCGTAGTCGCGGAAGGCGTTGACCAGGGTCTTCATCGCCTCCACCTGCTGGATGATGGTGCCAGTGGCGCGTTCCAGTACCTCGTGGTCGGCCCCCTCCAGCACCCGGCCCAGCCGGCGCGAGAGACGTTCGGCGGACAGCTGGATGGGCGTCAACGGGTTCTTGATCTCGTGGGCCAGGCGCCGCGCCACCTCGCCCCAGGCCGCATCGCGCTGGGCCTTCAGGAACTCCGTCATGTCATCGAACACGATCGCGTGCAGCCCGCGCCCCGAGCCCGGGGTCGGCAGCCAGACCGCGCGCGTCATCAGCACCTTGCGCCCGCTGCGGGTGAACACCACCACCTGGCGCGACCATTCCGCCTCGTGCCCGGCCAGCGGATCGCGGATGGCCTCGAAGAACTGGTGCACCAGCGGGCACTCGCGGCCAACCTCGGCGATATCGCGGGTGCGCGCGCCCGGCAGGTCGCATTCGAGGATCTGGCCGGCGGCGTCGTTGGCGGTGCGCAGGCGCAGGCTGCCGTCCAACGCCAGCACGCCCGAACGCAGGTGCTTGAGCACGCTCTCGAGATAGGCCCGCTCGGCATCCAGCAGCCGGCGGTTGCGCTCGGCCTCGTTGCGCGCCTCACTGAGGGTGCGGGTCATCGCGTTGAACGACTGCACCAGGAAACCCAGTTCGTCCGCCCGCCGCACCTCCAGCCGGGTGTTGTAGTCCCCGGCGGCGACCATGCGCGTGCCCTGCACCAGATCGGACACCGGCTGCACCAGCCGCCGCGCGACCACCAGCCCGGCCCACAGCGCGGCCATCAGCGAAATCGCCAGCGCCAGCGACATGGTGAAGATGAAGCCCTGGGTGATCGGCCCGCGCAGATAGGCGAACTCGCGGTAATCGGCGAACGCGTCCTGCACCCGCAGGGACAGGGCGCTCATGCGCGGATCCACGGGGTACACGGCCTGCAGGATGCGGTTGTCGGTGCCGGGTCGGCGCGAGGCCGTGGTCGCCACCACACGGATCACCAGCTGGTCATCGGGGCGCGGCTCCAGACGCGAGTAGGGCTGGCCCGGCCGCACGCGCATCAGGATGTCGGAGCTTGGCGGTGACGGCAGCTGGCGGATGGGGCTGTCGGTGCTCGACGCGATGATGCGGTTGTTGGCGCCCACCAGGGTCAGCTCCTGGGCCCCCAGACTGCGCCGGTAATCGTTGAGGGTCAGCCCCATCAGGCCCTCGGAGACACCTTCCAGGTCTTCCATGATCTCCTGGGTCTCCTCGGCCAGCTGCCGCACGCGCAGGTCCAGCGAGGAGCGCGACAGCTCCAGCGCGTCTTCCAGCGCCGAATCCACGCGCACGTCGAACCACGAGTCCACGCCTTCGCTGAGGAATTCGTAGGAGAAGTAGTACACCACCGAGACCGGCAGCACCGCGACCAGCATGAACCCGCCGACCAGGCGCAGGGTCAGGCGGCTGCCCGGCACCCCGTGGCGGTACTGCCAGAACATGCGCACCACCTGATAGATGATCAGGCCGGCCAGCACGATCAGCACCCCGGCGTGGAACACCAGCAGCCAGATGAACAGCTGTTCGAAACGCGCCTGGTGCTGGGCCGCGTCCCCCATCACCAGCAGCGAGGCCAGCAGGAGGACGAACAGCAGGATCATCCCCAGCAGCCCCCAGGGCAGGCTCTTCAGTCGAGCGACCATCCGTACCACTCCTGACGGGCCGTGAGTTCGCCGCGCAGGCCGGCGTCCAGCTGCAACGGCAGCGGCAACGCGGTGTAGTCCAGCGACAGCCGGGCGTTCAGGCGGTGGTCACCCGGGGCCTCGCGCAATCCCTCGGGGACGTTCTCCAGACGGATCCGCCCCAGGCGGCGGGCACTCTGCTCCAGGGCATCCCCCAGCGTGGGGCGCAGCTCCATGCGCTCGCCATCCCGCGAGGTCACCAGATAATGCCGGTTGAGGGGGTAGTAGCGCAGCTGCACGCGGTTCTCCGCGCGTACCAGCGGTCTCCCCGGCAGCATGCGGTCGGGCTCCGCCTGCGCCTCCAGCCGGAACCCCAGGGTCACGCCGTTCTCCAGCGCGTCCACCAGCACCTCGGGCAGGGCCATGTCCAGGTCCAGGCGCGCCAGCAACGTGGTGTCATCCAGCCACAGGTGACTGGCCTCGCGGATCTCGAGCGCCGGGGCCACCCCCGGCGCCAGCACCAGCACCAGCAGCCAGACGAGCCTCCGCATCAGCCTGCGACCTTCTCCAGCAGGGCATAGTAGAACCCGTCGCCACCGGCCAGCCCCGGCGGAATGGACACTCCGGAGGAACGGGACAACGCCCCGGGAATCGGGCCTTCCGCGCCCGTCTCCACGGCACGCGCGTCACCGGTCGCCTCGACGAACGGGGTCACGACTTCCTGGTTTTCCGCGTCCAGCAGGGAACAGGTCGCATACAGCAGGCGTCCGCCCGGACGCAGCAGGTCCCAGGCCGCGCGCAGCAGACGGGCCTGTTCGGCGGCCAGACGCGGGATGTCATCGGCCCGGCGCAGGGTCTTGATGTCCGGATGCCGGCGGATCACGCCGGTGGCGGAACAGGGCACGTCCAGCAGGATCGCGTCGAACGGCTCCCCGTTCCACCAGGTGTCGGTGTCGCCCAGGTCCGCCGCGGTCAACGTCGCATCCAGCTGCAGCCGGTCGAGGTTCTCGCGCACCTGTTCCAGGCGCGTGGCGTCGTTGTCCAGGGCCACCAGGTCCAGCTCGCCGTCGGCGCGTTCCAGCAGATGCCCGGTCTTGCCGCCGGGGGCGGCACAGGCATCCAGCACCCGCTCGCCCGGGCGCGGCGCCAGCAGATGCGCGGCCCACTGCGCGGAGACATCCTGAACCGACAGCCGGCCGTCACCGAACCCCGGCAACGCGGTCACGTCGGTGGCCGCCTCGAGCGTCAGCGCGCCCTCGGGGGCGTCGTGCAGCCGCGCCTCGAAGCCCGCCTCGCGCAGCGCCGCCAGCGCATCGGCCGGGCTCCAGCGACGGGTATTGACCCGCAGGGTCAGCGGGGCCTCGCGCAGCAACTCGCCCAGCACGGCCTCCGCGCGCTCGGGCCACGCGGCCTCGATCGCCTCGATCAGCCATGCCGGGCAGGCGTGCCGCAGCACCGGGTCCTCGGCGATGCGGGCCTCCAGCGCATCGGTCTCGCGCAGGGCCCGGCGCAGAATCGCGTTGATCAGCCCCACAGCCCCGGGTCGGTGGATGCGACGCGCGGTCTCGGCGGTCTCGCGCACCGCCGCGTGCTCGCGGGTGGAGAAATGCAGGATCTCCGCCAGCCCCTGGGCCAGCAGCACGCCGATCACGCCGTCCTTGCGCCGCAGTGGCCGGTCCAGGCTTTCACGCACCAGCACCTCCAGCTGCGGATACCAGCGCAGGGTGGTGTACACCAGAGCGCGGGTCCAGGCCGCCTCGCGCACCGGGAGATCCGCCACCGCGGGTTCCAGCACGCTGTTGAGCGAAGCCCCGTGCAGCACCACCTGTTCGGTGGCTTCGACGGCGCACTGGCGGGGGGCAGGCTGGCGGGCCATCAGGTATCACCTCCGAGTCGCTGACCGGTCAGATCACCGGTATTGGCCCAGTCGGCGGCACTCACCGGTCGCCGGCCGGGCAGCTGCACGCGCTCCAGCCGCAGCAGGCCGTCGCCGGTCATGACGTCCACGCCCTCGCCGCCCGCGGCGACGATGGTGCCCGGCGCGGCATCGGCGGGCGTCACGGTCGTCGCTTGCGCCGCCTCAACGGGCCGGGCGGCATGGATGCGCAGGACCGCCTCGCCGTCCGGCATGCGGGTCCAGGCGACCGGCCAGGGGTCGAAGGCGCGCACGCGGCGGTCCAGCTCGCCGGCCGGCTGATCCCAGTCCAGTCGCGCCTCGTCCTTCTCGAGCTTGTCGGCATAGGTCGCCCGGGCGTCGTCCTGCGGCTCGGGCACCGACTCGCCACGCGCGATCGCCGGCAGGCGCTCCACCAGCAGTTCCGCCCCCATCCGCGCGAGGGCGTCGTGGACCTCGCCGGTGGTCACACGCGGCCCCAGCGGCAGGCGCCGGCAGGCGTGCACCGGGCCGGTATCCAGCCCCGGGGCCATCTGCATCAGGCACACGCCGGTCTCGTCGTCGCCGGCGAGGATCGCGCGATGGATGGGTGCCGCCCCGCGCCAGCGCGGCAGCAGCGAGGCGTGGATATTCACCCCGCCCAGAGGCGGGATCTCCAGCACCGCGCGCGGCAGAATCAGCCCGTAGGCCGCGACCACCAGCAGGTCCGGCTGCCATTCGGCCAGCCGCGCCCGCGCCTGCTGATCCCGCAGCGATTCCGGCTGCTCCACCGGGATCCCCGCGGCCGTCGCGGCCTGCTTCACCGGCCCCGGACGCAGCTTGCGGCCCCGGCCCGCCGGGCGATCCGGCTGGGTATAGACCGCGACCGGCGGATGACCCGCCGCGATCAGGGCCTCCAGCGCGGGAACCGCGAAGTCGGGGGTTCCCGCGTACACGATGCGCGGCGCCGGGGCGTCCCTGTCGGCAGCCGCCATCAGACCGCGGGCACCGCGGCCTTGCCGGAACCGCCGGCGCGCGCGCCCTGCTTCTCCAGCTTCTTGCGGATGCGACCGCGCTTGAGACTGGACAGGTAATCCACGAACAGCTTGCCGTCGAGATGATCGATCTCGTGCTGGATGCACACCGCCAGCAGCCCGTCGGCCTCGGCCTCGAACGGCTGGCCGTCGCGGCCCAGCGCGCGGAAGCGGATCCAGTCCGCGCGCCGCACCTTCTCGTAATAACCGGGCACCGACAGGCAGCCCTCGTCCATCTCTTCCTCGCCCCGGGTCTCGAGGATCTCCGGATTGATCAGGGCCCGGGGCTGGCTCTGGTCCTCGGAGACGTCGGCCACCAGGACACGCTTGTGGACGTTCACCTGCACCGCCGCCAGGCCGATGCCCGGTGCCGCATACATGGTCTCGAACATGTCGTCCACCAGTGTGCGGATGGAGTCATCCACCTCGGCGACCGGTTCGGCCTTCTGCCGCAACCGGGGATCGGGAAAGTGGAGAATTTCTCGCTTCGCCATGAAAAACCTCAATCTTTGTGCTGTACAGTCCCGTCAATTCTGCTAACGTTGGACCGCATCATCCGCCGAAGCGTCACCGAATTCGGACCGGGCCACAGGATGGCCCCGGGGAGTGCGGACCTGACAGGGGAAACCATGATGTTGAAAACCAGAGCGACCACGACCTCTTTCGTGCTGCCGGGCGTACTGTTCAGTGTAACGCTGTTTCTGGGGGGCTGCGCGGCCACCGGAGACACCGACACCGGCAGCGGCACGGAAGATCCCGAGAACCGGACTGCCGAAACCGCCACCCCGGACAACGGGGAACGCCAGGAGGCCAGCGGCTCCGCCACCGAGGAAACCCCGGAGATCCGGGACTCGGCGCCGGAGCGCTACGTCGTCAAGAAGGGCGACACCCTCTGGGACATCTCCGCAATGTACCTCGACGAACCCTGGTACTGGCCGGAGATCTGGGCGGTGAATCCGGAGATCGAGAACCCGCACCTGATCTATCCGGGCGATGTCCTGAGCATCCACTACGTGGACGGCGAACCGCGCATCACGGTCGACGGCGGCCCGCGCGTGCGGCCGACCAAGCGCCTCTCGCCGGAGGTCCGCGTGGAGGAGCTCGACGACGACACCCCGCCGATCTCCACGCTGCAGTCGTTCATGTTCCAGCCGCAGGTCCTCGACGAGGAGACCCTGGAACAGGCGCCCTACATCGTGGCCGCGGACGACGATCGCGTGATCTACGGCCCGGGCGACCGGGTTTATGTCCGCAATGCCGAGGACACGGAAGAATACGAGATCTACCACATCGTCCGGCGCGACGAGATGCTGCTGGATCCGGACACCGGCGAGGAACTGGGCGTCGCCACCATCCCGGTGGGTGAAGCCGAGATCGTCGAACCCGGGCACGTGGCGCGTGCGAACATCCGCCGTGGCGAACGCGAGACCATCCGCGGCGACCGCCTGGTTCCGTTCGCGGAAGAACAGGACTTGCTGTTCGAGATCGGCCGTCCGCCGGAAGACATCGACGGCCAGGTCATCAAGCTGTTCGATGCGATCAGCCAGATCGGCCGCTACCAGGCCGCGGTGATCAACCGCGGCGAGCGCGACGGCATCGAGAACGGCCACGTGTTCGCCGCCTACACCGCCGGCCGGACGGTCCGCGATCCGATCGCCGGGACCAACGAGTCCGTGGACCTGCCCGAAGAACGGGTCGGCGAGGTGATGGTCTTCAAGACCTTCGAGAAGGTCTCCTACGTGCTGGTGACCGAATCCGAGCGCACGCTGCGCGAGGGGTACACCGTCCGCCATCCGTAAGCCATGACCACCAGGGCGGATTCCGCGATGGAACGCGAGTCCCGCAACGACGCAGCCACGGCCGGGGTCGACCCCGGGCCGTGGCTGCGTCTTTTGCATACCCCCGGACTGGGGCCACGGCGCATCCAGCGCCTGCTGGAGGCCTTCGGCTCGCCACAGGCCGCGCTGGCCGCGCCCGCCCGGCAGTGGAGGGACGCCGACGTCGGCGTGGCCCCGCCGGAAAACCCCGACGATGACCACCCCGGCGTGGCGGCCGACCTGGCCTGGGAGCGCGCGGACGCGCGTCACCGCATCCTGTGTCGCGACGACCCCGACTATCCGCCGCTGCTGACGCAACTGCCCGACCCCCCGCCGGTGCTGTTCCTCAACGGCGACCCGGCCCTGCTGACCGCACCGCAGGTGGCCATCATCGGCAGCCGCGACGCGACTCCGCAGGGACTCAAGCTGGCCCGCGAGTTCGCTCGCGAGCTGGCGAGCGCCGGGGTCACCATCACCTCGGGTCTGGCGCGCGGGATCGACGGCGCCGCCCATCAGGGCGCACTGGATGCCCCGCAGGGGCGCACCACTGCCGTGGTCGCGACGGGCCCCGACCGCATCTATCCGGCCGCGCACCGGCGGCTGGGGCACCGCATCGCCGATCACGGCCTGATCGTGTCGCTCTGGCCCACGGGCACCCAGGCCCAGGCCGGGCACTTCCCGCAGCGCAACCGCGTGATCAGCGGGCTCGCCCTCGCGACCCTGGTGGTGGAAGCGGGCGACAACAGCGGCTCGCTGATTACCGCGCGGCTCGCCGGAGAACAGGGCCGGCAGGTCTACGCCGTCCCGGGCTCGGTGTTCAGCCCGGTCAGCCGGGGCTGCCACCGGTTGATCCGCGAAGGGGCGCAACTGGTCGAGACCGCCGGCGAGATCCTCGACGACCTGGCCGACTGGCTGGGCGTCCCGCCCGCCCCGCAACCCCCGGGGCCGGCGCCCGCCGAGCCGGTGGATCCGGAGCACGAAAGGGTCCTGCAGGCGATGGGTTTCGACCCGGTGGACATGGAAACCCTGCGCAGCCGGACTCAATTGACCATCGACACGCTTTCATCCATTCTCGTTTTACTGGAACTCAATGGCCGCGTGGCCGCCCTCGATCACGGGCGCTATCAGCGCCTCGACGCAGGATCCCCCGAATCATGAACGAAAGCGTGCTGGACGTGCTCATGTATCTGTTCGAGCACACCCTCGACGAAGAATCCGAGGCCGAACCCGATCGCGGCGAGCTGCAGCGGCAGCTGGTCGAAGCCGGTTTTGCGTCCGGGGAGATCGAGCGCGCCCTGGGCTGGCTGGACCGACTGATGAGCGAAAGCCCGCTGGCCAGCCGCGGTGGTGACAGCGCAGCCTGCCGCGTGTTCGCCCCCGAGGAACGCCAGCGCCTGAACATGGAAAGCCGCGGCTTCCTCCTCAATCTGGAACAGAACGGTCTGCTCACCGCCGGCACCCGCGAACTGGTGATGGACCGCGTGATGGAACTGGACGCCGAGGAGATCGACCTCGACCAGCTGCGCTGGGTGGTACTGATGGTGCTGTTCAACCAGCCGGACGACGCCGTCGCCTACTCCCGGCTCGACGAGGTCATGCGCGACCATATCGGCCCCACCGAGATGGATTATCTGCACTGACCCCGGCGTCACCGCCTCCCACGGAACCCGCCGCCACCGAGACGGTCCCGAGTCCCCATGAGCAAGCACCTCGTCATTGTTGAGTCCCCCGCCAAGGGGAAGACCATCGAGAAGTACCTCGGCCCCGAGTATCAGGTCATGGCCTCCTACGGCCATGTGCGCGATCTGGTGCCCAAGGAGGGGGCAGTGGACCCGGAGGACGGGTTCCGCATGCGCTACGACGTGATCGAGCGCAGCGAAAAGCAGATCGAGGCGATCGCGAAGGCCCTGAAGAAGTCCGACGACCTGATCCTCGCGACTGACCCCGACCGCGAAGGCGAGGCGATCTCCTGGCACCTCTACGAGGTCCTGCGCGAACGCGGCCTGCTCGAGAGCCGCAACGTCTACCGCGTGGTGTTCCACGAGATCACGAAGAAGGCCATCCAGGAGGCGATCGAACAGCCGCGTGAACTCGCCCAGCCGCTGATCGACGCCCAGCAGGCGCGCCGCGCGCTGGACTACCTGGTCGGCTTCAACCTCTCGCCGCTGCTGTGGCGCAAGATCAAGCGCGGCCTGTCCGCCGGACGCGTGCAGAGCCCGGCGCTGCGCATGATCTGCGAGCGCGAGAACGAGATCGAGGCCTTCGTCCCGCAGGAATACTGGACGCTCGACGCGAAGGCCGAACGCGAGGGCCAGCCGTTCACCGCGCGGCTGACCCACCTGGACGGCAACAAACTCAACCAGTTCGACCTCAACAGCGCCGAGCTCGCCCACGATGCGCAGGGCCGCCTGAACGAGGCCGCGAACGGTGAACTGCGCGTGGCCAAGGTCGAGAAGAAACAGCGCCGCCGCAACCCGGCCGCGCCGTTCACCACCTCGACCCTGCAGCAGGAGGCCTCGCGCAAGCTGGGCTTCAATGCCAGCCGCACCATGCGCACCGCCCAGCAGCTGTACGAGGGCATCGACCTGGGCTCCGGCGCGGAAGGCCTGATCACCTACATGCGAACCGACTCGGTCGCGCTGGCCGGCGAGGCGATCGGCGAGGCCCGCGGCCTGATCGAAGAGCGCTACGGGGCCGACAACCTCCCGGACAGCCCGCGCCAGTACAAGACCAAGTCGAAGAACGCGCAGGAGGCCCACGAGGCGATCCGTCCGACGTCGGTGCGGCGCATCCCCGACGAGGTCCGCAACCGCCTGACCAGCGACCAGGCCCGGCTGTACGACCTGATCTGGAAGCGCACCGTGGCCTGCCAGATGATCCACGCGACCTTCGACACCGTGGCCGCCGATCTGGTCCCGGGCGACAGCGACCACCGCTTCCGCGCCACCGGCTCCACCCTGCGCCACGCCGGGTTCATCGCGGTCTATCAGGAGGGCCGCGACGACAGCGCGGACGACGACGAGGACAAGCGCCTGCCGGAGATGGCCGAGGGCGACACCGTCGCGCTGCACGAGGTCACCGCCGACCAGCACTTCACCGAGCCGCCGCCGCGCTACACCGAGGCCAGCCTGGTGAAGACCCTCGAGGAATACGGCATCGGCCGCCCGTCGACCTATGCCAGCATCATCTCGACCCTGCAGTCGCGCGAATACGTGGAGATGGACGGCAAGCGCTTCATCCCGACCGACACCGGCCGGATCGTGAACAGCTTCCTGACCCAGCATTTCGATCGCTACGTCGACTACGACTTCACCGCGAACCTGGAAGACGAGCTGGACGCGATCTCGCGCGGGGAAAAGGACTGGGTCCCGGTGCTGGAGGACTTCTGGGGCGATTTCCGCGACCGGGTCAAGGAAAAGGAAGAGAACGTCACCCGCGCCGAGGCGGTGCAGTCGCGCGAGCTGGGCACCGACCCGAAGAGCGGGCGGCCCGTCAGTGTGCGCCTGGGCCGTTTCGGGCCGATCGTGCAGATCGGCACCAAGGACGACGAGGAGAAGCCGCGCTTCGCCGGGCTGCTGCCCGGGCAGAAGATGGACAAGATCACCCTCGAGGAGGCACTGGAGCTGTTCAAGCTGCCGCGCGAGCTGGGCGAGACCCCCGAGGGCGAACCGGTGATGGTGAACATCGGGCGCTTCGGTCCGTACGTGAAGTACGGTGCCAAGTACGTCTCCCTGGGCCCGGACGACGACGTCTGGACCATCGAGCTGCCGCGCGCCCTGGAACTGGTGGCGGAGAAGAAGAAAAAGGACGCCGAACGCTTCATCAAGAGCTTCGACGAAGAAGGCATCCAGGTGCTGAACGGTCGCTACGGCCCCTATGTCACCGACGGCAACAAGAACGCCAAGGTGCCCAAGGAGACCGATCCCAAGTCGCTGACCCTGGAGCAGTGCCAGGAACTGATCGCCAATGCCCCCGAACGCAAGGGGCGCGGGCGCAAGGGCGGCAAGGCCGCGGCCAGCAAGTCGGGCGGCACGAAGAAGGCCTCCACGACCAGGTCGACCACTTCGAAATCCACCGCGTCGAAGTCAAAGTCCACGGGGTCGAAAGCATCAACCCAAAAAGGCACGAAGAGCTCGGGAACGAAATCCACGGGCTCAAAGGCCTCGGGTTCGAAGGCCTCGGGTTCGAAGTCCACCGGCACGAAATCGAGTGCATCGGGCAGCGGGAAATCCACCGGCAAGGCCACCAGCAAGAAATCGGGTGGCAAGGCCGGAAGCGACGGCGACTCCACGGAAAAATCCCCCAGCGACGAGACCGTTACCGCCAGCGGCCGTGGTTCCGACTGACGCGTCCACCCCCGGGCGGGGCACGACATCCATCGAGTCCGTGGCGCGCATCCTGCGCGCCGGTGGTGTGGTGGCCTACCCCACCGAGGGGGTGTTCGGCCTGGGCTGCCGGCCGGACGAGCCCGCCGCGGTGGAACGCATCCTCACCCTGAAGGGCCGCCCCGGCACCAAGGGCCTGATCCTGATCAGCGACCGCCTGGAGCGTCTTGTCGGGTGGCTGGCACCCCTGGATGCCGAGGCGCGCGCCCGGGTGGAGGCCAGCTGGCCGGGGCCAGTCACCTGGCTGTGGCCGGCCGCCCCCGAGTGTCCGGCCCTGCTGCGCGGCGAGCACGAGACCCTGGCGGTACGTGTGACCGCGCATCCTCCGGCCCGCGCACTGTGTGCAGCCGCCGAGAGCGCTCTGGTCTCCACCAGCGCCAATCCCGCCGGAGAGGCGCCCTGTACCGACTGGTCCTGCGTGGAACATCGCTTCGGCGACGGGGTGGATGCCATCCTGCAGGCCGCCTGCGGCGACCTCCCCGGCCCCACCGCCATCCGCGACGCGCGTACCGGCGCGTGGCTGCGCGGCGGCGCCGACCCCGAACCCGAACCGGACCATTGAGAGGAGCCGACATGGCCCGCGAAGACGACGTCTCCATCGATCGCGTAACCGAATACCTGCAGGGGCTGCAGGACCGCATCTGTGCCGGCATCGAGGAACTCGACGGCGAGGCCGGTTTCCACGAGGACGCCTGGGACCGCCCGGCCGGCGGCGGCGGGCGCACCCGGGTGCTGTCCGGCGGCGCGACCTTCGAGCAGGCCGGGGTCAACTTCTCGCACGTGATGGGCGACACCCTGCCGGCCTCGGCCACCGCCCACCGCCCGGAACTCGCCGGGCGCTCGTTCCAGGCCGCCGGGGTCTCGCTGGTGATCCACCCGCACAACCCCTATGTGCCCACCTCGCACGCCAACGTGCGCATCTTCATCGCGGAGAAACCGGGCGAGGATCCGGTGTGGTGGTTCGGCGGCGGTTTCGACCTGACGCCCTACTACGGCTTCGACGAGGACTGCATCCACTGGCACCGCACCGCCGAGGCCGCCTGCCGTCCGTTCGGCGAGCACCTCTACCCCGAGCACAAGAAGTGGTGCGACGACTACTTCTTCCTCAAACACCGCGGGGAACCGCGCGGCATCGGCGGGCTGTTCTTCGACGACTTCAACGAGGGCGGCTTCGAACACGCCTTCGGCTACATGAAGAGCGTGGGGGACGCCTACCTCGAGGCCTATGCCCCCATCGTGCGCCGCCGCCGCGATCTCGAATGGGGCGAGCGTGAACGCCAGTTCCAGCTCTACCGCCGCGGGCGCTACGTGGAGTTCAATCTGGTCTACGACCGGGGTACCCTGTTCGGCCTGCAGTCCGGCGGGCGCACCGAATCGATCCTGATGTCGCTGCCCCCGCTGGTGCGCTGGGAATACAACTACCGGCCGGAAGCCGGCACCCCGGAGGCCGAACTCTACGAGCGCTACCTGGTGCCCCGCGACTGGCTGGCCGAGGCTGACTGAGAAAACCCGATCGAGGACGCGCACATATGACCGCCCCCATCGCCCCCTATCCCGCCAGCCGTCCACGCCGCATGCGCCGGGATGCCTTCTCCCGGCGGCTGATGCGCGAGCATCGCCTGAGCGCCGACAACCTGATCCTGCCGGTGTTCGTGACCGAAGGCGAAGGGGTGCGCGAGCCGGTGCCCTCGATGCCCGGCGTGGAGCGGGTCTCCATTGACCAGCTGCTGATCGACGCGGCCGCCGGCCACCGCCTGGGCATCCCGGCCCTGGCCCTGTTTCCGGTGGTCCCGGCGGAGAAGAAGAGCCTGGACGCCGCCGAGGCATGGAACCCGGAGGGCCTCGCCCAGCGCGCGGTGCGCGCGCTGAAGGCCGAGCTTCCGGATCTGGGCGTGATCACCGACGTCGCGCTGGACCCGTTCACCACCCACGGCCAGGACGGCATCATCGATGACGACGGCTATGTGGTGAACGACATCACTGTGGAGGCCCTGGTGCGTCAGGCACGTTCGCATGCCGCGGCCGGCGCCGACGTGGTCGCGCCCTCGGACATGATGGACGGACGCATCGGCGCCATCCGTAGCGCGCTGGAAGACGACGGCCAGGTCCACACGCGCATCCTCGCCTACTCGGCGAAGTACGCCTCGGCCTTCTACGGCCCGTTCCGCGACGCGGTGGGCTCGGCCGGTAACCTCGGCCGCGGCAGCAAGGAGACCTACCAGATGGATCCGGCCAACGGCGAGGAGGCGATCCACGAGGTGGCCGCCGATCTGGCGGAGGGTGCCGATATGGTGATGATCAAGCCGGGCATGCCGTATCTCGACGTGGTCCACCGCATCCGCGAGCGCTTTCAGCGCCCGACCTTTGTCTACCACGTCTCCGGCGAATACGCGATGCTCAAGGCCGCCGCCGAACGCGGCTGGCTGGACGAGCGCGCCTGCGTGCTGGAGGCCCTGACCGGCATGAAGCGCGCCGGGGCGGACGGCATCCTCACCTATTACGCCCGGGCGGCGGCCGAATGGCTGGCGGAGGACGCCACATCATGAACCGTCCCGATCGCTACGCGGTGGTGGGCAACCCGATCCATCATTCCCTGTCGCCGCGCATCCACACCCTGTTCGCCGAGCAGACCGGGCAGGCGATGACCTACGAGGCGCGCCGCGGCACCCCGGGGCAGTTCGCCGAAGAGGTCGGCGGCTGGCTGGCCGGGGAGCTGCGTGGCGTGAACGTGACCGTGCCGTTCAAGGAGGATGCCTGCCAGCTTGCGGCCGTGCTCTCCGACCGGGCCCGCCGCGCCGGGGCCGCCAACACCCTGTGGACCGGCGACGACGGCCGCATCCATGGCGACAACACCGACGGCATCGGCCTGCTGCGCGACCTGGAAGACCGCCTCGGCTGCGAACTGAACGGTCGAAGCATCCTGATCCTGGGCGCCGGCGGCGCCACCCGCGGCATCCTGCAGCCGCTGCTGGAACGCCGGCCCGCCACGCTGATGATCGCCAACCGCACCCCGGCCCGGGCCGAGGGCCTCGCCCGCGACTTCGCCGATCTCGCCGGCGACACCCGCCTGGAGGCCTGCGCGCTGGACGCTTTGCCCGACGCCCCGTTCGATCTGATCCTCAACGCCACCGCCGCCGGGCTGTCCGAGGATGCCCTGGAGCTGCCCGCCGGTCTGGTCGGTCCGCGGACCACGGCCTACGACCTGGTCTACGGCCCGGCCGCCCTGCGCTTTCTCGACTGGGCCGAGGCGGCCGGCTGCGCGCTCAGCAGCGACGGTCTGGGCATGCTGGTGGAACAGGCCGCCGAGGCCTTCGCCATCTGGCGCGGGGTACACCCCGAAACCGGACCGGTACTGGCGACCCTGCGCCACGAAGCCGCCGACTGACCCGCCCCGGCCATGACCCCGCGCGAGCGCCTGTACGAGTACGCCCGCCTGACCCGGCTGGACCGGCCGGTGGGCATCTACCTGCTGCTGTGGCCGACGCTGTGGGCGTTGTGGATCGCCGCCGACGGCCTGCCACCCTGGCATCTGCTGTTCATCTTCGTCGCCGGGGTCACCCTGATGCGCTCGGCCGGCTGCGCGATCAACGACTATGCCGACCGCCATTTCGACGCCCATGTCACGCGCACCCGCGACCGCCCGCTGGCGATCGGCAGCATCACCCCGCGCGAGGCCCTGGCGGTGTTCGCGGCGCTGTGCCTGGTGGCCTTCGTGCTGGTGCTGTTCACCAACCCGTTGACCATCGCGTTCTCGGTGGTGGCGGTGCTGCTCGCGGGCACCTATCCGTTCTCCAAGCGTTTCCACCATTTCCCGCAGGTGCATCTGGGCGCGGCGTTCGCCTGGGCGGTGCCCATGGCCTTTACCGCGGTCAACAACGAACTGCCGCCGCCGGAGGCCTGGCTGCTGTTCGTGATCACCCTCGCATGGACCACGGTCTACGACACCTTCTACGGCATGGTCGACCGGGAGGACGACCTGAAGATCGGGGTGAAATCCACCGCCATCGCCTTCGGCGAGCTGGACCGCGCCATCACCGGGGCGCTCCAGGTAATGGTCTGGATCGGCCTGTTCCTGCTGGGACGCAATCTGGAGTTCGGCGGGGTGTACATGGCCGGGCTGGCGGTGGTCGCCGCGCTGATGTTCTACCAGCAGTTCCTGATCGCCGAACGCGAGCCGGCCGACTGCCTGCGGGCGTTCAGGAACAATCATTATCTCGGCGCGGTGGTGATGCTGGCGATGATCGGCGACCACCTGTGGCGAGCGGCCGCCTGAGCCGCCAACCGCGCCCTGCGAACGACGCACCTCAGGCCCGCGCGAGCGTCAGCGCCTCCACCCGCGCCCCCGCCGCATACAGAGCCTCCGCCAGCGCATCCAGCGTGGCCCCGGTGGTCGCCACGTCATCCACCAGCAGTACCCGGGCCGCCGGCGGCAGATCCGCGCCGGGCCTCAGGGCAAAGGCACGTGCCACGTTGCGACGGCGTTCGCGCCGCCCCAGCCCCTGCTGCGACTCGGTCGCGCGCACCCGGACCACCAGCCGCGCCGCCAGCGGCGCCTCCAGCACCCGCGCCGCTTCGCGCGCCAGTTCCAGCGCCTGATTGAAGCCACGCTCGCGGTAACGCTCGGGATGCAGCGGCACCGGGACCACGCAATCCGGCCCCTGCTCCACGGCACGCCGCGCATCCGCCAGCTCGACCGCCGCGCGCCGGGCCAGCTCCCGGAGCACGCGTGCCGCGGTGGCGTCATCGGCATGCTTGCGCGCGAGGATCAGGCGATCCAGCGGCCAGGTATAGCGCCACGGGGCATGCAGTGCCGCCAGCCGCGGCTCGCGATCCCGGCACCGCGGACACGGACCCGCCACGGTGTCCGGCTCGCCACAGCGCGGACAGGGGGCCACCACCCGTTCCAGTTCCGCCAGACAGCCCGCGCACAGGGCTTCACCCGGGCCGACGCCGGTCCCGCAAAGCCCGCAGGCCGACGGAAACGGTCCCTCCAGCCAGCGCCGTACCCGCATTCCCGCTCTCCCCGTCATCCATGAAGGGCCGCGTGCCATGATGCTAAACTCCGACCTTTTACCGGCAGGATAGCTCATGGAAACGAAGACCATCTCCGGACGCCGATCGCGGCGGGCGGCATCGCTGTTCGATATCGGGAACGTCATCGTCATCAGCGTGGCCGGTATCCCCCTGTTCCTCGTCGGCGGCGACGGGGTCGGCGTGGGCTTCATCATCGCGGCGATCGTGGGGATCGTCCCGCTGATCCTGTGGTTCGGGGGATCCATGGTCGTCTATGCCCTGAACAAGCATCACCCCGACCCGCGCGTGGGGCACCACACCCAGTGGGCCGCCTACCGGCTGTACGGCCTGATGGGCGCGCTGATCGTGGTGGCAACCTTCTTCCCGCCCGACATCGACTACTATCGCGCCTACTGGGCCGTGGCCGCGGTGATCCTGCTGCCGTGGTCGCTGTATGCCCTCTACACCATCTATCGCGAGCCGTGGTCGGACATCGATGTCCCGGCCGAGGCCGACCAGGAGCACCACCTATGAGCGAGCTGCGCCACGACTGGACCACCGAGGAAGTCGAAACCCTGCTGGATCTGCCGCTGAACGACCTGATCTTCCGCGCGCAGACCGCCCATCGGGAATATTTCGACCCCAACGCGGTGCAGGTCAGCACGCTGCTGTCGATCAAGACCGGGGCCTGCCCGGAGGACTGCGCCTACTGCCCGCAGAGCGCCCACCACGAGGTCGAACTGGAACGCGAGCGCCTGCTGCCAGTGGAGGAGGTCGTCGAGGCCGCGCGCAACGCCCGCGCCCAGGGCGCGACCCGCTTCTGCATGGGCGCGGCCTGGCGCAACCCCACCGACAAGAATCTCGAGCGCGTGATCGAGATGGTGCGCGCGGTCAAGGACGAGGGACTGGAGACCTGCATGACCCTCGGCATGCTGAAGGCGGAGCAGGCCCGGCGCCTGTCCGAAGCGGGGCTGGACTACTACAACCACAACCTCGACACCTCGCCGGAGTTCTACGGCCACATCATCTCCACCCGCACCTACCAGGACCGGCTGGAGACCCTGGAGCACGTGCGCGAGGCCGGCATGAACGTCTGCTGCGGCGGCATCCTCGGCATGGGCGAGTCGCGCCGTGACCGCGCGCGCATGCTGCAGCAGATGGCCAACCTGCCGAAGCACCCGGAGTCGGTGCCGATCAACCAGCTGATCCAGGTCGAGGGCACCCCGCTGCAGGACGTGGAGAACATCGATCCGCTGGAGTTCGTGCGCAGCATCGCGGTCGCGCGCATCGTGATGCCCGCCTCCTACGTGCGCCTGTCCGCCGGGCGCACCGAGATGTCCGACGAGATGCAGGCCCTGTGCTTTCTCGCCGGAGCCAACTCGCTGTTCTATGGCGACACCCTGCTGACCACGCCGAACCCCGGCGAGAACCACGACCTCGCGCTGTTCGAGCGCCTGGGCCTGCAGCCGGAAACCGCCGACGGGCACACCGGCGAGGACGCCGCCGAACCCGCCGCGCGCAGCGCGTGAGGCCAGGCGTCCGCCCGGCACCCCGGGGCGGACGCCTCCCGCCTGCCACCATCCCCGGCCGGGCATGAGCGACTCCCTGCAACGCTTCCTCCATAAGCGCCTCGAGACCGTCCGCGAGGCCGGACTGTGGCGCCGCCTGCGCACGCTGGACGGGCCACAAAAGCCGGAGCAGATCATCGACGGACAGCGCGTCGTCGCCTTCTGCTCCAACGACTATCTCGGCCTGGCCGCCGATCCGGCGGTCAGCGCGGCCGCCCGCGAGGCCCTGGACGCATACGCCACCGGCGCCGGGGCCGCCCACCTGATCAACGGCCACACCCGGGCCCATGCCGAGCTGGAACAGGCGCTGGCGCGTTTCACCGGGCGCGAGCGGGCACTGGTCTTCTCCACCGGCTACATGGCCAACCTGGCGCTGGTGCAGACGCTGGTCGGGCGCCACGACACGGTGTTCGAGGACCGCTGGAACCACGCCTCGCTGATCGACGCCGTGCGCCTGTCCGGCGCGCGCAGCCAGCGCTACCGCCACGCCGACCCCGAACATCTGCGCCAGCGTCTGGAGCGCGCGCCCGCCAACGGCCACCGGCTGATCGTCACCGACGGGGTCTTCTCCATGGACGGCGACATCGCGCCGCTGCCACAGCTGGCCGCGCTGGCCCGCGAGTTCGACGCCTGGCTGATGGTGGACGACGCCCACGGTTTCACGGTGCTGGGCGAGACCGGGGGCGGCAGCTGCCAGCATTTCGGCCTGGATGCCGGCGACGTACCGATCCTGATGGGCACCCTGGGCAAGGGCTTCGGCACCGCCGGGGCCTTCGTCGCCGGCAGCGAGGCGCTGATCGAGACCCTGATCCAGACCGCACGCCCGTATATCTACACCACGGCGATGCCCGCCGCGCTGGCCGCCGCCACCCTGGCGTCCGTTCGCATCGCCGAGGCCGCCGGCGACCGCCGCGAACACCTGCGCGCCCTGATCCGGCGGCTGGGCGCCGGGCTGGATGCCCTGGGCCTGCCCCACCCGCCGCCGGACACGCCCATCCAGCCGGTGATCCTCGGCGATGCCGCGCACGCCACGGCCATCGCCGAGCGCCTGCAGCAGGCCGGCTTCCTGGTTCCCGCCATCCGCCCGCCCACGGTCCCCGAAGGCCAGGCCCGCCTGCGCATCACCCTGTCCGCCGCCCACAGCGAAGACCAGGTCGACGCCCTGCTGAACGCACTCGAGCGCGCCCTCCACGCCAGCCCCGGAGGTTGAGCCTCGTCAGGCGCCGCGGGCAACCCCCAGGTCGGCGGCCGCGCAATGCAGCCGTCGATCCCGGGTCCACAGACGCGTGCCCGGCGTCAGCAAGCCGGAAGCAAGCAGATGGGCATCGGCATACCCGATACCGCGACCCATCAATTCGCGGGCCTCGATGCACGCGAGCACCTCCTCGTCCGTTGCCCGGGTCGCGTGCGGAAGGTCGCCCAGCAGCCGCAGGATCTCGCCCCGGTTGCGCAGATTTCCGCCAATAACTTGCGGGGGTTGGCACCCCGGGTTCCCCGATCCTGCGTTGCGGCCCTTGCCGGTAGAACCACTACCGGCTGCGTACCGCGCCTTGTCTCGGAAAACCCGGGGTGCCAACGCGAGCGTGTACATTGATCAGTGTTTCCCTAGGTATCGACGAGAATCATCCCGCCATCGGGCGCCGGCGGGGAACCGCCCCCAGGTCGGGCTCGCTGCCACCCAGTTGCGCGAGGCGACGGGCGCTCTCGCGTTCCACCAGCGCCCGCAGGCCTTCCCGAACGAGGACCGTCTTCTCGGTCACCCCCGTCATGCGTCGCGCTTCTTCCAGCAACTCGTCGTCGATGTTGATCGTTGTCCGCATGGCTCCTCTCCCACGACTCCGACCGGACCGGCCGCGTTCCTCAATGCATAGACAGGTACGCCATCCGATGCCATTTTATGCATACATGCCTCGCGGGTTACCCTCAAAGTTCACCGCGCTCGGCCAGCGACACGGCGGTATCGCCGATGATCAGGTGATCCAGCAGACGCACGTCGATCAGCGACAGGGCCTCGCTCAGCCGCCGGGTGATCAGCGCATCCGAGCGTGAGGGCTCGGCCACGCCGGAAGGATGGTTGTGCGCGAGGATGACCGCGGCGGCGTTGTGGTGCAGTACCCGCCGCACCACCTCGCGCGGGTGCACGCTGGCGCCGTCGATGGTGCCGCGGAACAGCTCCTCGAACGCCAGCACCCGGTGGCGATTGTCGAGGAACAGCACGCTGAAGACTTCGAACGGGTAGTCGCGCAGGCGCGCACTCAGAAACCGGCGGGTGGCCGCCGGCGAGGTCAGCGCCTCGCCACGCTCCAGGTCCGCCTCCAGGTGGCGGCGGCCCATTTCCAGCACGGCCTGCAGCTGGGCGTACTTGGCCTGTCCCAGACCGGGCGCCGCACAGAACCCGGCCTCGTCGGCCTGCAGCAGCGGGCGCAGCCCGCCGAAGCGGGACAGCAGGTCGCGCGCGACATCCACCGCACTCTTGCCGGTCACGCCGGTGCGCAGAAAGATCGCCAGCAGTTCGGCATCCGACAGCGCGGCGGCACCGCGCTCCAGCAGTTTCTCGCGCGGGCGCTCGCCCGCCGGCCAGTCCGTGATGGCCATATCCACCTCCCTGTGGTCCGTATCCGGTTCGATCCTGCCCCGCCCGCCCGACGCGCGCAAGCCGCGACGGCGGGCCCGCTGTTAGAATCTCCCCGATGAACCAAACGACCTGCAGCGACGGGGACTCCGGCGGGCCACGCATCCTGGTGGGGGTCAGCGGCGGCATCGCGGCGTACAAGGCCTGCGAGCTGGTGCGCGAACTGCGCCGCCGCGGCTGCGCGGTGCGCGTGGTGATGACCGCGGGGGCGCAGGCCTTCGTCACCCCGCTGACCTTCCAGGCGCTGTCCGGCGAGCCGGTGCGCACCCATCTGCTGGACGCCGAAGCGGAATCCGGGATGGACCACATCGCCCTGGCGCGCTGGGCCGACCACATCGTGGTCGCCCCCGCCAGCGCGGACCTGATGGCGCGCATGGCCCAGGGGCTGGCCGACGACCTGCTGACCACCCTGCTGCTGGCCACCACCGCCCCGGTCACCCTGGCCCCGGCGATGAACCACCGCATGTGGGAGCACCCGGCGACCCGTGCCAACCACACCACCCTGCGCGAGCGCGGCGTGCGGTTCGTCGGGCCGGACAGCGGCGAGCAGGCCTGTGGCGAGCAGGGCGCCGGACGCATGGCGGAACCGGCGAACATTACTTCCGCCCTGCTGGATACAACCCCCGGCCCGCTGCAGGGCCGCCGTATCCTGATCACCGCCGGGCCGACCCGCGAACCGGTGGACCCGGTGCGCTACCTCGGAAACCGCAGCTCCGGACGCATGGGGTTTGCCGTGGCCGCCGCCGCGCGCGATGCCGGCGCCCGGGTCACCCTGGTGCACGGACCCTGCGAGCTGGCGGTACCGCCCGGCGTGCAGGCGCATGCGGTGGAAACGGCGGCGGAGATGCATGCGGCCGTACTGGAGGCGCTGGACGGCACGGAGGTGTTCATCGCCACCGCCGCGGTGGCCGACTACCGGCCCGCCACCCCGGCCGCGCAGAAGCTGAAAAAGACCCGCGAAGACCTGACGCTGGAACTGGAACGCACCCCGGACATCCTCGCCGACGTCGCCCGGCGGGTCGACGGACTTGCAGCGCGGCCGCTGCTGGTCGGATTCGCCGCCGAGACCGGCAATCTGCGGGAATACGCCCGCGACAAGCTCGTCGCCAAGGGCCTGGATCTGGTCGCCGCCAACTGCGTGGACGGCGGCCGGGGCTTCGGCCACGGCGACAACAGCCTGCTGTGCCTGTGGCCCGACGGCGAACGCGAACTGCCACGCCAGCCCAAGGACCGCCTGGCCCGCGAACTGATCAACCTGATCGCCGAGCGCCTGCAGACGCACCCGGCCAACCCCTCTCCGACCCAAGGAAACTGACGCATGCCCGCCCCGGAAATCGATCTGAAGGTCCTTGATCCGCGCATGGGCACGGACTTCCCGCTGCCCGCGCCCGCCACCGAGGGCTCCGCCGGCGTGGATCTGCGCGCCATGCTGGAAGAACCGCTGAACCTGGCCCCCGGCGAAGCCGAGCTGCTGCCCACCGGACTGGCGGTGCACATCGCCGACCCGGGCTACGCCGGCATGATCCTCCCGCGCTCGGGCCTGGGCCACAAGAAGGGCCTGGTGCTGGGCAACCTGGTCGGACTGATCGACGCCGACTACCAGGGCCCGCTGATGGTCTCCGCCTGGAACCGCAGTGATGCACCGATCTCCATCGACGTCGGCGACCGCATCGCGCAGCTGGTCATCGTGCCGGTACTGCAGCCGCGGTTCCGCGTGGTCGATGACTTCGAGCAAAGCGAGCGCGGTGCCGGCGGCTTCGGTTCATCCGGCCAGCGCTGACGCCGTTCGCCCGCACCCCGGCCCCGCGCCGGGTGATAAACTCCGCCCCCCGAACGTCAACCGGACCCCCAGCCATGGACACCGACACCGCCCATTCCGTCGCCCATGTCCTGATCGAGGCGCTGCCCTACATCCAGCGCTTCGCAGGCAAGACCATCGTCATCAAGTACGGCGGCAACGCGATGACCGAGGACCACCTGAAGGCGAGCTTCGCGCGCGACATCGTGCTGCTCAAGCAGGTGGGCGTGAACCCGGTGGTGGTCCATGGTGGAGGCCCGCAGATCGGTGACCTGCTGGACCGCCTCGGCAAGAAATCGGAGTTCGTCGACGGCCTGCGGGTGACCGACCGCGAGACCATGGACGTGGTGCAGATGGTCCTCGGCGGGATCGTCAACCAGGAGATCGTGTCCCTGATCAACCGTTACGGCGGCCGCGCGGTGGGCCTGACCGGCAAGGACGGGCAGATGATCCGCGCCACGCCGCTGCGCGGCGAGGATCCCGACGTGGATCTGGGCCATGTCGGTCAGGTGGAAGGCGTGGATCCGGCCATCGTGCATACCCTCGACCACAGCAGCTTCATCCCGGTGATCGCGCCTATCGGCTTCGACCGCGAGGGGCGCGCCTACAACATCAACGCCGATACCGCGGCGGAAAAGCTCGCGGTAGTGCTGGACGCGGAGAAGCTGTTCCTGCTGACCAACACCCCCGGGGTGCTGGACGGCGCCGGCACGCTGCTGCCGAAGCTCTCGGCCCCGCAGGTGGACGAGATGATCCGTGACGGGACCATCCATGGCGGCATGATCCCCAAGATCCGCTGTGCCCTGGATGCGGTGCGCAGCGGCGTGAACGCCACCCACATCGTCGACGGCCGGGTGGAGCACGCGGTGCTGCTGGAACTGCTGACCGACGAGGGCGTGGGCACCCTGATCAGCCGCTGACCCGCCGCGCCCGGGCACGGCGCGGCGGGGTGCGCTCAGTCCTCCTCCAGGACCAGCTCGCGGAAATCCTCGGCGTCCGCGTCGAACTGCACGTTCATATCGTCGATACGGGCCTGCTGGCGATCCAGGTAGGAACGTTCGCGCTCCAGACGCCCGCGAACGTCCTCCAGCTCGCTGGAATAGCGCTGCTGGAGGCCGGGATCATCCCGATTGCGGCTCTTCTGTTCCTCGATGCGGTCCCGCTCACGCTCCAGCCGCTCGGCCTGACGTTCACTCAGGCGGATGTTGTTCTCCAGCGCCCGTACACGCCGTTCACGCTGGCGTTCGATCTCGTCGAGCGAATCGTAGGCCCGCTCCAGCTGGCGCTTGCGGGCCGCCTGGCTGCTGGCATTACCCTCACCCGACTCCTGTGCCTGCTCGGCGCGCCGGCGTTCCTCGGCCGCGGCCTCGCGTTCCTCGGCGGTGGGCGGGGCCGGCACCACCTCGCGCACGAAGCCCTGGCGGTCGTACACTTGCCGCTCGCGGTCGCTGGCCTCCGGCTGCGGGGTGTTCGAGAAATGCACCGTGCCGTCATCATCCACCCAGCGATGGATGTCGCCGGCCACCGCCGGTGCCACCGGCATGGCCAGCAGCATGGCCAGCGCGCCGAGCAGCACCCCGACACCCATCCCGTTCCCGTACATTGGTCCGCTTACTCTCATGTCCATCCTCGAGCATCTCGGGCTCGCGCTCGTGGCCCTCATCGCCAACGGCTTCTCCGCGCTGGCGGGCGGCGGCGCGGGGCTCTTGCAGCTCCCGGCCCTGATCTTCCTCGGCCTGCCCTACCCGGTGGCCCTGGCGACTCACAAGATCGCCACGGTGGCCCTGGGGGCGGGCGCTGGCCTGCGACATGTGAAGGAAAGCACATTTTCCCCGGCTCGACTAGGGGTCATCCTGGGGGCCGGCGTACCGGGCGTACTGCTGGGGGCCTGGCTGGTGCTGGAGATCCCGCCACGCGCCGGGGAGATCGCCCTGGGCCTGCTGACCGTCACCCTGGGCTGGTATTCCTGGCGGCGCCCGCAGCTGGGACAGACGCGCCGGATCACCTCCGACAGCCTCAATCACGCGCTGATCGGTGCCGCCGGGCTGTTCGTGATCGGCATCCTCAACGGTTCGCTGGCCTCGGGCACCGGCCTGATGGTCACGCTGTGGCTGGTGCGCTGGTACGGCATGAGCTACACCGAGGCCGTCGGCTACACCATGGTCCTGGTGGGTCTGGTGTGGAATGGTGCCGGCGCGCTGATGCTGGGCACCTTCGGCACGGTGCAGTGGGACTGGCTGCCGGCGCTGCTCCTCGGCAGCTTCATCGGCGGCTATCTGGGCGCCACGCTGGCGATCCGCTACGGCAACCGCCTGGTCAAACGGGCGTTCGAGGTGGTCACGGTCCTCACCGGCATCGCACTGCTGCTGCCAGTCCCGTAACCTCAGCCGCTGCCGTCACCCGTGGGGACATCGCAGCGATTGAGCAGATCGAAGTGCTCGATCCCCTCGAGGATGCCGCGCGCGTGCGTGGCGCGGGCGAAAAAGATCCGCTTGAAGCCACGCAGGGACTGCAGCTCGGGCTGATGATTGCCCACCACCACCCCCAGCAGGCGCCCGCGCAGCATGTCCTCGTCGTTGCCCGAATCGCCGGCGACCAGTACATGCTCCAGCGGGATGCCCCACTTGTCTGCGAAGTAGCGCACCGCCAGGCCCTTGGAGGCCCGCACCGGCAGCAGATCCAGGAAGCGCTCGTGGGAATAGATCACGTGGGCATGCAGATCGGCCCGGTACAACCGGGTCTCGATGGTTTCCACGTCGAGGGTGCCGGGCGGTTCGACGAAATAGCTGACCTTGTGCGAGCGCTGGTCGATGTCCGGCTGGGGCACCAGCCCGGGCTCGCCGTCCAGCGCCTCGCGCAGGCGCTCCGGCTCCCAGCGATGGCTGATGTGCCGGGCCCAGCCACGATCCGGGGTCTGTTCGGCCCCGTAGTGGATCTCGCTGCCCACCGAGGTGATCCAGACGTCCGGCATCGGCACGCCGTGTTCCTCCAGCACCGCGGCGGCGGAATCGATGCGGCGCCCGGTGGCCACGCCGAAGGCGACCCGCTTGCGGTTGCGCCGCAGCCAGGCGACAAAGGCCCGGGTCGCCTTCGTGTCGCCCAGCAGGGTGTTGTCGATGTCGGTGATCACCGCGCGGTCCACGTTCGCCAGCCGGCCGGATACCTGGCGCTGTTCGTGCCGCACCTGGCGCACCTCGCGCGACAGCGAGCGCAGCAGGCGAACGTATTTCTCCGCATGGCCGTCCCAGGAATAGTGCTTGCGCACGCCCTTGAGCCCGTCCCGCGAGTAGCGCTGCCAGCGCGGCCGGTCGGCCAGGATCGCCTGGATGGCGTCGGCGATGCCTTCGGGATCCTGCGGGTCGATCAGCAGTCCGTTGTGGCAGCGCGAGATAATCTCCTCCGGGCCGCCGTCGTTGGTGGCCACGATGGGCGCACCGCTGGCCGCCGCCTCGATCAGGGTCAGGCCGAACGGCTCGGTCAGCGCCGGGTTCACGAACACCCCGCGGGTGGACGCGACCAGGCGGTAGAGATCGGGCACGTCGTCCGACCCGTGGTGCTTGGGGTACGCCACCTTGCCATACAGGTCGTGGCGGTCGATGCGCAGCAGCAGATCCGTGAGGACCTCGCGCGCGCCCTTTTCCAGATCGCGGATGTCGTCGCGGTTACCGGCCACGATCAGCAGATTGGCGTTCTCGCGCAGCCATTCGTTACCGGCATAGGCATCCACCAGGCCGCGGATATTCTTGCGCTCGTCGGCGCGCGACAGCGCCATGATCAGCGGCCGGTCGGGCTTTTGCAGGAAACGCCGGATCTCGGGCCAGATCGGCGGTTTGCGCTCACCGCGTTTCGGCGGGTGGAAGCGTTCGAGGTCGGTCCCCGGCGGGATCACCTCCATGCGCTCGGGCTGGTAGTTGTCGTAGGTGGCGTACTGCTCGTCCACCTCCTGGCGGGTGCTGGCGATCACCCGATGGGCGTGCGCCAGGGCCTCCTCCTCGGCATGGATACGGGTGGAAATGTTGTAGCGTGATTCGATGTCCTTCTCGGACAGGCCGCTCTCGCGCAGGCGCTCCCGCTTGACCCGCCCCAGCGAGTGCCCGGTCTGCAGCATGGGCACGCCCAGCAGATTGGACAGCCGCACCGCGACTTGCCCGGCATCGGCATAATGACCGTGGATCACGTCCGGGCGCAGCCCGACCCGCCGGATGTGCGCCAGGGCGTTGTCGGCGAAGCAGTCGAGATACGGCCAGAGCTTTTCCTTGCGCAGGTAGCGCTTCGGGCCGCTGTCCAGGCGCACGATATGGGCACCATCGCCCAGATCCTCCACCGGTTCGGCATAGTCATCGTCGACCCGGCTGTCGACCACGCGCCGGGTCAGCAGGTCCACCCGCCCCACCTGCGGGTGCCGCGCCAGGGCGCGGGCAAGCTCGACCACGTAAAGGGTCTGGCCGCCGGTATCGGCGTCGCGTCCGAGTTCCAGGTTTTCGCCCCGGATGAGGCCATGCACGCTGATCAGAACAAGATAAAGGCCTTCGCCCTGACGGGCCTTGCTCTGAGTCTTTTTCATGGGGTCTCCGGCTCCGGACTGTCGAACAGTGACAGGGTTTCGGGGTTATCGATCATCGCCTGGGACAGCAGCACCGCGGTCGCCGACCAGGTCTGGCGATAGTTCGCCCGGCGCCCGATCAGGCGGCCATGGCGCCCGTCATAGTATTCCGGCCAGTCATCCCGGTGGAGCCGCTCGGCCGCCACCGCATGCACGCTGCGGGCGAGATCCGGCCGCCCGACGCGCATCGCCGCCCCGGTAAAGGCCCACAGCAGCGCCGGCCAGTTGCCGCCGTTGTGATACGACCAGGGGGTATTCTTCGGGTCGGACCCGGTGAGCAGGCGCCATTCCTCGCCCATCATCGCGGGGTAGCAGATCTTGACCGGCATGGTACCGATCAGGTCCTCGAACCGCTGCTCGAAGGTCTGCATGATCAGGCGTGACTCGTGCTCGTCCGCCAGCCCGAACAGCACCGCCAGCAGATTGCCGAAACTGAAGAAACGGAAATCCATGCGCCCCGGCCCCAGGTTGCCGACCAGATAACCACTCTCCGAGGGGATCCAGTCCACCAGCCAGTCGGGGATGCTCTCGGGATAGATGTTGAGCGCGTTCTCGGATTCGTGGCCGAAATGCTCGGTGCGATAGCGATGGATGGCGTTCAGCCGCTCCAGGTCCAGCCAGTAGTAGTGGCGGATATAGTCGGCCAGCTGGCGGGCACGGATCGCGGACTGTTCACACAGCTGCTCGGAATCGGTATCGCAGGGCTCCAGCATCGCCAGCGCGGCCTTGAGCATGCCGTAGAACAGCGCCTGGATCTCCAGCGGATGCCCGTAGACCCCCATGCGCCGGTCGATCATGAAACTGCCGTCCGGCACCAGCAGGGTCGGGAAGACCTCGAAGCGGTCCTGCAGGCAGATGCTGAGGATCAACCGGATGCCGCGCTGCACGTCCGGCGACTTGATGAACTCGTGGTCACCGGTCCGGTTCTGGTAGGCCCGCGCCAGCAGCACCCACCACATCATCGAGTCTACCGGAGCCACGCGGCCGATCGCGCGGTCACCAAAATCGGCGGCCAGGGTCTCGCGCCCCTTCGGGTCGGTCACCACGCGGAAGCTGGCCGGCATCACCCGCGGCAGGCGCCGGTGACCCTCGATCTCCTCCTGGGTATCGCGGATGCGCAGGATCAGGCCGAGGAAATCGCGCACCACCTCGGGTTCGTCGTGCAGCAGATACACCAGCCCGGATGGCACGAAGTCGCGGATGAAGCAGTCGGCATAGTTTTCCGCCGGGGCGCGGCTGTCGAGGCTGGCCACCGTGCCAACGGTGCGCCCCTGATAGCGCACCTCGGCATCGCGCAGCAGCTGGGCGGCCGCTTCCAGCGTGGGATTGCGGGCATCATGCGGCAGAGTCGTCATGGTCCTCAGTTTAGTGAAGCCCGGTCCAATGTGCACATGGACGCCTCCACAACCCGCAGGAGGTCGGCCCCCTGCCGAGCGGACACCCATCGACACCCCGTAGGAGGCCGGCCCTCCGGCCGATGTCGGCGGGAGGTCGGCCTCAGCCGTCGAGGCACCGGATGGGCCTGATCGGCGAGAGGGCCGGCCTCCTACGGCACCTCGGGATCGGGATGCACCGGTGCCGGTGGCTCGGCCGCCGGGCGCGCGAACAGAAAGCCCTGACAGTAATCGACCCGATCACGCAGCCAGCGCCATTCACCCGCAGTCTCGACCCCTTCGGCCACGATACGGATGTCCAGCTCGCGCGCCAGTTCGATGATCTTGCCGAGGATCTTCTGCTGATATTCGTCGGCGTCGATGCCGCGGACCAGCTCGCGGTCGATCTTCACGAAGTCCGGTCGCAGCTGCGACAGCAGGTTGAGCGACGCATAGCCCGCGCCGAGATCATCCAGGGCGACCCGGAAACCGGCGTTGCGATAGCGATCGATAATGCGTCGCAGGTGTTCGGTGTCGGTAATCTGGTCACTCTCGATCACCTCGAACACGAAGCCCGCGGGGGCGGGGACATCCGGCGCGATACCCCGGATCTCGCGCACCGTTGTCTCGAGACAGAACGCCGGGTCGTAGATCGCGGTGGGATTGAAGTTGATGAACAGCTGGTCGCGGATTCCGCGCTCGGTCGCACGGCGGATCGCATTGATACGCGCCGCGCGATCGAGGTGGAACATCATCTCCGCCGCCCGTGCCTGATCGAACAGGATGTTCGGCGGGATCAACTCCCCCGCCGGCGAGCTGGCCCGCACCAGCGCCTCCCAGGCGAACACCTGATCCGGCCGGGCCGCATGCACGATGGGCTGAAAATGAAAGTCCAGGGCATCGCTGGCGAGTATGGCCGCCAGATCGCGCGCATTGTGCCGGGCGATCAGCGTGGACAGCAGATGCGTATCCTGCAGGTGCTCCACGCCGAAGCGTTCGCCGTCGGGGACGAAGGTCGCGCGGCACCCGTTCTGCTCCGAATGGCTCAGGGCCTCGTCGAGACGCGACAGGGTCGCCCCCAGGTCGTGCTCCGGATCCACGGCCACCGCCAGGATCCCCGAAGCCGGTTCGCTGCAGGGGAAGCGCTCCTCGATCAGCCGCTGGCGCAGAGTGGCACGGGTATGCGCCAGCACCGGCGCAAGGTAGAGAGTCCCCGCACCGGTCGGAAGGACGTTGATGCGTTCACAGTCCGGACAGCTCAATATGGTCTCCTCGCCCGTGGCCATTCGCTTCGCTGGTGGAACCGGCTCGCAAGATAACACTAATTTCCGCGGAGGCACCGAACATGACCGACCACCCGCATCCCGACACCCCCGTCGACGAAGACGAACTGCGCCGGCGCCTCACCCCGGAGCAGTACCGCATCGCCCGCCAGGCGGGCACCGAGCCGCCGTTCACAGGCGAATACCACGACCACAAGGCCTCCGGTCGTTATCACTGCGCGGTGTGCGGCGCCGCGCTGTTCGACAGCACGACGAAATTCGATTCCGGCAGCGGGTGGCCCAGCTACACCGCGCCGGTCACCGCCGAGGCCGCTTCCGAACACCGCGACGCCTCGCTGGGCATGGAACGGACCGAAGTACGCTGCGCCGCCTGCGACTCGCACCTGGGGCATGTCTTTCCGGACGGTCCGCCGCCCACGGGACTGCGCTACTGCATCAACTCCGCGGTCCTGGCATTCCGGCCACGCGAAGGAAACGGCCCGGAGTAGAAACCACACGCTGAAGTGTCTAGAGTGGGAGCAGTCGACCTTCCATGGAGCAGTTCGCCATGTTTTTCAAGCCCTCTCGCCTTACTCTCGCCCTGTTCTCCGCCGGCCTGCTGGCACTCTCCGGTCAGGCTGCCGCCAGCACCGGAGACACCGCAGAGCCCGGTGACATGGAACTCGATCCCGAGGCCGAGGGGTATGAACCGCCGGGACGCTCCATCTATTTCTACGTGGACGCCCTGGATCTCGAGGAACTGGCGGCGAAATACGCCCGCGACGAGATCCACGTCATCGACGTACGCACGCGCTACGAATACGACACCCTGCGCATCGACGGCGCACGACACGTGAGCATCGACGACGAGGACTTCGTCGACAAGGTGCTCGAGATCCACGAAGAGGACCCGGACAAGCCGGTCGCCTTCTACTGCCGGGGCCATACCTGCTTCATGAGCTATCAGGCCGTGGAGCGCATGAAGGCCGCCGGCTTCGACGACGCCATGGCCATGGATTACGGCATCTTCGACTGGGCCGAGCATTACCCCGAGGACACCGCCCTGTTCGGGGAAGCGCCGATCGAACGGGCCGATCTGATCGACTTCAACGAATTCCGCGAGCGCCTGTTGCCGCCGATGGAGTTCTCCGAGCGCGCGCAGCGCGACAATGCCCGGGTGCTGGACATCCGGCGCCCGTTCGAACAGGACCAGGTCGGTCTGTTCCTCAATTCCGAGACCAACATCCCGGCGGGGGACACCGAAGCCCTGGAGGATTACCTGGAACAGGCCCGCGACTCCGACGCCCCGCTGCTCGTGTATGACATCACCGGGCACGAAATCAAGGCCTTCCAGTACACCCTGGAAGAGTACGGCATCGAGGATTACTACTTCATGGAAGGCGGCTTCAAGGCCTTCCAGGAGAAAGTGCTGCAATAGCCCCGCTTCCGGGTAGCGCACCGACCAGGCCATCCGGTGCCCCGACGACCGGGGGCCGGCCCACCGCCGACATCGGCCGGAGGGCCG